>NZ_JBFAOF010000079.1:0-14984 GCF_040675125.1 Spirillospora sp. NPDC049652
CCGGGACCGGGCGGCCGCGCAGCGAGCCGAACGGCTCGCCGGCGTGCGGGTCGGGGCGCTCCCGGAGGCGGCGGACGGCGCGGCGCTGCGCGGCGATCCCGCCGCCCAGCATCAGGACGGAGCCCGCGCCGACGGCGGTCGCGGTGAGGGTGGTGCTGACGGCGCTGCGCATCGGTCTCCCTGGATCGCCGGGGCGGTGGGCGGACCAATTGTTGTACACGCCGTCCAGTAGACGGAAGGGGATGTGACCTAGCAGTCAGTTGTGCGCCACCACAGGTTGACCGCGTAGTCCACGGTCAGCCCCGGATGACCGCGCTCGAACTCGGCCGCCAGGCACTCCGGGAACTCGATCCGCAGGACGGCCGACAGGTCGGCGCGGCTCGCGAACTCCCAGCGGATCATCAGCGGCTCGCGCTGGAAGCCCCGGCGCGTCCAGAACCGCTCGACCGCCGCCGGGTCGTAGGACGGCAGCCCGCGCCGGAACCAGCCGCCGAACGTGGAGCGGGTGGCGTCGTTGTCCACGATGAAGACCGTCCCGCCGCGCCGGACGACCCGGTCCAGCTCGGCGAGGCCCGGTTCGCAGCCCGGCCCGAAGAAGTACGCCCACCGGACGTGCACCACGTCGATCGAGGCGTCCGGAAGCGGCAGCGCCTGGGCGGCCCCGACGCGGACCGTGACGTTCGGCAGGTCGCGGACGCGGCGGCGGGCGGTGGCGGCGAGGCCCGCGTGCGGCTCCACCCCGACCACCCGGGACGCCTCGGCGGCGAAACGGGGCAGGTGGAAGCCGGTGCCGCAGCCGAGATCGAGGAGGGTGCGGCCCGCCCACGGGGCGATCCTCCGCATCGCGGTCTCGATCGTCCCGTCCGGATCGACGGCGCGGTTCTCCACCTCGTAGACCGAGGGGGAGTTCCAGATGTTGGGACTGGGCACGGCGCCCGGTGCGATCTCGACCACAGTGCAGAGGGTAGTCAGCGCTGAGGTCGGGAAACGCGCCCCACCCCGGCGCCGGGGGGTTGAGGTCGGGGTGAGGGCGCATAGGCTTGCGGCGAACGCACCCGGCGGCGTCCGTCGCCCCGCCGGCCGGGAACCGTGCGAACCGAGACGGCGAGGGAGCCTTGACCCCGCAGCACAACGGCACCGCAGCTCCGGCGATCCGCGTCCCGGACGCGCCGATCACGCTGTCCACCGCGTCGGTGTACCCGGAGAAGGTGCCGAGCGCCTTCGAGATCGCCGCCCTGCTCGGCTACGACGGCGTGGAGGTCATGGTCTCGACCGACGCCTCCTCGCAGGACCTCAACGTCCTGCGCCGGCTGTCGGACTACCACCAGGTGCCGATCAGGTCCATCCACGCGCCCTGCCTGCTGCTCACCCAGCGGGTCTGGGGGCGCGAGCCGTGGGGCAAGCTCGTCCGCTCCAAGGAGGTCGCCGAGGAGCTTGGCGCCGACGTGGTGGTCGTGCACCCGCCGTTCCGCTGGCAGCGCGAGTACGCGCGCGACTTCATCGACGGCATCACCCGCATGCAGGACGAGACGGACGTCCGGTTCGCGGTCGAGAACATGTTCCCGCTCAAGGCGCGCGGCGCGGAGGCGGGCCTCTACGCCCCCGACTGGAACCCGGTCGACCAGCCGTATCCGCACGTCACGCTGGACCTGTCGCACACGGCCGTGTCCAAGTCGGACGCCCTGGACATGGCGACGCGGCTCGGCGACCGGCTCCGGCACGTCCACCTCGCCGACGGGCTCGGCGTCACCAACAAGGACGAGCACCTGGTGCCCGGGCGCGGCAGCCAGCCGTGCGGCCCGGTGCTGGAGAAGCTGGCCGAGGACGGCTTCGGCGGGCAGATCGTCCTGGAGGTCAACACGCGCCGCGCGTCCAACCGCGCCGAGCGCATGGAGGACCTGGCCGAGGCCCTCGCCTTCACCCGCCTGCACCTCGCCGCCGCCCAGGGCGCCTGGGAGGTCAGCTCCAGCGGCGAGGTCTCCCGCCGGACGAGCCGGTGACCGACCCCGTCACGGGCCCCACCACGGCCGGGGCGGGGAGGCGGTCGCCGGGGCGTCCCGCCGGACGGACCGGCACCCGCGAGCAGATCCTCGCCGCCGCCCGCGAGATGTTCGCCGACAAGGGGTTCGACGGCGCGTCCCTGCGCGGCATCGCCCGCGCGGCCGGCGTCGATCCGGCGCTCGTGCACCACTACTTCGGCAACAAGGAGGGCGTGTTCGTCGCGGCGATGCGCTTTCCGGTGAACCCGGCCGAGCTGCTGCCGAAGGTCATGTCCGTCGAGCCGGACCGGGTCGGCGAGCAGTTCGCCCGCGAGTTCATCGCCATCTGGGACGACCCGGAGAAGCGCGCCCCCATCGTGGCCATGCTGCGCACCGCGATGACCAACGAGCGGGCCGCCGCGCTGATGCGCGAGTTCATCACCTCCGCGCTGCTGGAGCGGGTGGCGGCCGCCCGCGACGTTCCGCTGCTGCGGCTGCAGGCGGCGGTCGGGCAGCTGGTCGGCGTGATGATCGTGCGGCACGTCATCCAGGTGCAGCCGCTGGCGTCCGCCTCGCCGGAGGAGCTGGTCGAGCTGATCGCGCCGACCCTCCAGCGCTACCTCGACGGGGCCTGACGGTCCCGTCCCCGCCGATCCGGGCCTGACCTCGGTCGATCTGTTCCAGGGTGCTTGACCCGGGCGGGGTGCGGACGTAAATTCAACACATGGTGAGTTCTGTGTCGGCCGTCCAGGTCGCGGGCCTCCGGGTCGACCGCGGCGGCAAACGCGTGCTCCGCGACGTCTCGTTCGAGGCGCCGCGCGGATCGGTCCTCGGCCTCATCGGGCCGAGCGGCTGCGGCAAGACCACCCTGATGCGCTGCCTGGTGGGCGTCCAGGTCGTGCGGAGCGGGACGGTCACCGTCCTCGGCGAGCCCGCCGGGTCCCCGGGGCTGCGCCGCCGGGTCGGCTACTCGACCCAGACCCCCGCCGTCTACGCCGACCTGTCGGTCCGCGAGAACATGCGCTACTTCGCCGCCGTCCTCGGCGCCCCGCGCGCCCACCCGGACCGCGTGATCGAGGAGGTCGGCCTCGCCGCCCACCGCGACCAGGTCGTCGGCACGCTGTCCGGCGGCCAGCTGAACCGCGCGAACCTCGCCGCCGCCCTGCTCGGCGACCCCGAACTGCTGGTGCTGGACGAGCCGACCGTCGGTCTCGACCCGCTGCTGCGCGAGGAGCTGTGGACGCTGTTCCGCCGGCTCACCGAGCGCGGCACCACGCTCGTCGTGTCCAGCCACGTCATGGACGAGGCCGTCCGCACCGACCGGCTGCTGCTCATGCGCGAGGGCGAGCTGCTCGCGGACGGCTCGCCGCGCGAGCTCACCGAGCGCACCGGGACGGCCGACCTGGAGGTGGCGTTCCTGCGACTGATCCACGAGCGAGCGGAGAGCCCGGCATGAGCACCGTCCTGAGTCCGGCGATCACCGTCGCCACGACCCGGCGCATCCTGTCCCAGCTGCGGCACGACCGCCGCACGCTCGGCCTGCTGATCGGCGTGCCGAGCCTGCTGATGATCCTGCTGCGGTACGTGTTCGACGCGCCGCCGGTCTTCGACCGGATCGGGCCGATGCTGCTCGGCCTGTTCCCGTTCATCATCATGTTCGTGGTCGCCTCGGTCGGCACCCTGCGCGAACGCACCGGCGGCACGCTCGAACGGCTGATGACCACGCCCACCGGCAAGCTCGACTTCCTGCTCGGCTACGCCCTCGCGTTCGGCCTGCTGTCGCTGGTGCAGGTCGGCGTCGTCCTGGTGATCTCGCTGACCTGGCTCGGGCTGGACCTGCGGGGCTCGGTCGGGTCGCTGGTGCTGGTCGCGGTGCTGGACGCCCTGCTCGGCATGGCGCTCGGGCTGTTCGCCAGCGCGTTCGCCCGCACCGAGTTCCAGGCCGTCCAGTTCATGCCCGCGTTCGTCCTGCCGCAGGTGCTGCTGTGCGGCCTGCTGGTCCCGCGCGACGCCATGGCGACCTGGCTGCGGGTGATCTCCGACGTCCTGCCGCTGTCCTACGCCGTGGACGCCATGCAGCGGGTGTCGCGCGAGGCGTCCTTCTCCGGCCCGCTCCTGAGGGACGTGCTGGTGATCGCGGCCTTCACCCTCGGCGCGCTCGCGCTGGGCGCGGCGACCCTGCGCCGCCGGACGTCCTGACGGCCCGGCCGGACGTCCTGACGGCCCGGCCGGACGGACCGGACGGGAAGCCGTGATCATTCCGCGATCGTGGGTATGACCTCGGACGACGCGGGACGAGGCCGGCTCCGTCCCGTTCATCCGGAAGGACACGCCCTTGTTCCGTCAGGCTCTGCTGGCCGCCACCCACAACCGCGCCGCCCGCCGGATCGTGCAGACCGCGCCCGGCACGCGCCGCATCGTCCGGCGCTTCGTGGCGGGCGAGACGACCGACGACGCGGTGGACGTCACCGCCGGGCTCGCCGGTGAGGGACTGCTCGTCAGCCTGGACGCGCTGGGCGAGGACACCCTCGACACCGCCCAGGCCGAGGCGAACGTCGAGGACCTCGTCGAGCTGCTCGGCCGCCTGGCCGAGGCGGACCTGGCCGGCAAGGCCGAGGTGTCGCTCAAGCTCAGCGCCGTCGGGCAGGCCCTGGACGAGCCGTTCGCCCTGGAGAACGCCCGCAGGGTCTGCGCCGCCGCGCACGAGGCGAAGACCACGGTCACGCTCGACATGGAGGAGCACGACACGGTCGAGTCGACCCTGCGCGTCCTCACCGAGCTGCGCCGCGAGTTCCCGGAGACTGGCGTCGCGATCCAGTCCTACCTGCGGCGTTCGGAGGAGTACTGCGCGGAGCTGGCGCACGAGGGCTCGCGCGTCCGGCTGTGCAAGGGCGCCTACAGCGCGCCGGAGTCCGTCGCGTTCACCGACCCGGTCGACATCGACAAGTCGTTCGTCCGGTGCATGCGGGTGCTGATGGCGGGCCAGGGCTACCCGATGCTCGCCACGCACGACCCGCGCCTGATCGAGATCGCGGGCGCGCTCGCCACGCTGCACGACCGCGACCCGTCCGCGTTCGAGTACCAGATGCTCTACGGCATCCGGCCGCAGGAGCAGCGGCGGCTGGCCGGGGAGGGCGCGCTCGTCCGGGTGTACGTGGCGTTCGGCCGCGAGTGGTACGCCTACTTCATGCGCCGGCTCGCCGAGAAGCCCGCCAACCTGGGGTTCCTCTTCCGGTCCATGGCCACCAGGAGCTGACGGCGCGCTCGCTAGTCTGGGAGGCGTTCCCCGGCGTCCCACGGCATAGGTGTGCACAATGATCGCGATTCTCGGTGCGGGCAAGATGGGCGAGGCGCTGCTGTCCGGCGTCCTGCGGGCGGGCCGCCGCCCGGCCGAGCTGAGGGCCACCGCCCGCCGCGAGGAGCGCGCCGCCCTGCTGCGCGAGCGGTACGGCGTCGAGACGATCTCCAACCGGGAGGCCGCCAAGACCGCCGACGTGCTCGTCCTCGCGGTCAAGCCGCAGGACATGGGCGCGCTGCTGGACGAGGTCGGGCCGCACGTCCCGGCGGGCACCCTGGTGATCTCCATGGCCGCCGGCATCACCACCGGTTACGTGGAGGACCGGCTCGGCGACGGCGTCCCGGTCGTCCGCGTCATGTCGAACACGCCCGTCCACGTGGACGAGGCGATGAGCGTGATCTCGCCCGGCTCGCACGCGGGGGAGGAGCACCTCAAGCTCGCCGAGGAACTGCTCAGCCCGGTCGGCAAGGTGCTGCGCATCCCCGAGTCCCTGCAGGACGGCGCGACCGCGCTGTCCGGCAGCGGCCCCGCCTACTTCTACTACCTGGTCGAGGCCATGGTGGACGCGGGCATCCTGCTCGGCATGCCGCGCGCCGCCGCGCTGGAGATGGTGATCCAGTCGGCCGTGGGCGCGGCCGTCATGCTGCGCGACTCGGGCGAGCACCCCGTCCTGCTGCGCGAGGCCGTCACCTCGCCGGGCGGGACGACCATCGCCGCGATCCGCGAGCTGGAGAAGCACGGCGTCCGGGCGGCGGTGCTGGAGGCGATCGAGGCGGCCCGCAACCGGGGCCGCGAACTCGCCGCCGGCTGACCGACCACCGCGACCGGACGAGCGGGAGGGTGACATGGGGCAGGCCGAATCCCGCGGGATTGAGCCGGACGGCCGTCGCGCACGTGTCAAGGGCATGGGACTTGCGCTTCGCGTACTCGTGGCCGCCGGACTGATCGTGGACGCCGTCGTGCACTGGCGGTTCGCGCCGGAGATGAAGTACGTTCCGGGCGGGGTGATCCACGCGGACACGGTCTTCTATGCCCAGGCGGTCGTGGCCGCGGTCGTCGCGGTGCTGGTCCTGGCGCGGGCCCGCCGCTGGACGTACGCGCTGGCGCTCCTCGTCGCGGCGAGCGCCATCGGCGCTCTGCTCCTCTACTACTTCGTGGACGTCGGCGCGGTCGGTCCGCTTCCGAACATGCACGAACCGGTCTGGTACCCGGAGAAGACGCAGTCGCTCGTGGGCGAGGGCGTCGCGGCGCTCGCCGCGCTTGTCGGGCTGGTGACCGTCCGGCGCGGGAGCCGTCCGTCCTCGGGTCGCCGGGTGCCCGAGCCCGTCCGCTGACACGCCGGAGCGCGGCGCGCCCGGGGTCAGGCCACCGCGGTCTCCGGAACGGCGGGGCCGGTCGCCGTGACCCGCGCGACGAAGCGGGCCGCCTCGCTCATCGCGGCGCTCGCCTCCGGCAGCACCCGGTTGAGGAGCTGGAAGACGTGCATCTGGCCCGTCCACACCTGGAGTTCGCAGTCCACGTCCGCGCCGTTCAGGGCGTCCGCGAACGCCTCGGCCTCCGGCCGCAGCACCTCCGCGCCGCCGACCTGGACCAGGAACGGCGGGGCGTCCTGCCACGGGCAGGTGAGGAGCGCGAGCCTCGGGTCGTCGAACGCGCCGCCTCCCACGACCAAGCGCGCGATCCGCTGGGCCGCGGCGGCGCTGATGTAGGGATCGCGCGCGCTCAGCTGCTCCTCGATGGAGAGCTCGCAGGTCAGGTCCACCCAGGGGGAGAACAGGACGGTCCCGGCGGGGAGCGGCAGCCCCGTCCGCATGATCTCGCCGGTCAGCGACGCGGCCAGGTGACCGCCCGCCGAGTCCCCGGCGAGGACGATCCCGGACGCGGGGACGCCCCGGTCGAGCAGCCACCGGTACGCGGCGACGGCGTCCTCCAGCGGCGCGGGGAACGGATGCTCGGGGGCCATCCGGTAGTGCGGCGCCAGCACCGGCAGCCCGGTCTCGACCGCCAGGCGCGAGGTGATCGGACGGTGCGTCCGGGGCGAGCACACCACGTACCCGCCGCCGTGCAGGTACAGGATCGCGCCAGGGGGACGGGTCACGGCGGCAGCGCTGTCGGAGGCCCGGCTGACGACCCACTCGCCGATGACGGGCGGCGCGTCCTCGCCGGTCTCGACGCGCGGGTCGACGAGGGGGAGCACGCGGGCGCGCTGGCCGGCGCGCATGAACAGGGCCGCCGCGTCCACGGTCGAGCGGGCGGCGCGGAGGCCCACCGCGTGGCCGGGCACGTGGTGGATGAACGGCCGCAGCCCCAGGTAGAGGGCGCGGGAGATGGCGCGGCTGCGGATGCTGGGGCGATGGTCGTGGGTCCAGCGCGCGGGATCGGCGGCCACGGGCAGAGGGGTCACCTCGGCCGGACCGGTGGAGGGTGACGTCGGCTCCATGAGCACCCCGCCTGTCATGTTTCGGGTGTGTTATCCCCATGCCCGAAAAGCCAGGTAGTTCACGTCACAACTTTGTCGCGGCCAAGGGACGTTTCCTCAGGTGAGGTCATGTCTCCGGAGCCGTCCGGATGCGGAGGGTCGATCCCCGGCGGCCGTCCCGGGTGGTTCCGGCGGGGCGGCGTGGCGCTACCGTGTGACCCATGACCAGCCCCGCGGCCTCCGGCACGTGCGACCTCACGGTCTTCTGGGACGAACGGCTCACCTCCTACGACTTCGGCCCCGGGCACCCCATGAACCCTGTCCGGGTCGAGCTGACGA
This sequence comes from Spirillospora sp. NPDC049652, assembly GCF_040675125.1. Taxonomy (NCBI): domain Bacteria; kingdom Bacillati; phylum Actinomycetota; class Actinomycetes; order Streptosporangiales; family Thermomonosporaceae; genus Spirillospora; species Spirillospora sp. NPDC049652. The sequence continues at coordinate 8,036 of NZ_JBFAOF010000079.1, forward strand.
TCGCGCTGGCCCGCGAACTCGGCCTGCTGGACGGCCCGGGCGTGCGCGTCGCGGGGTTCGAGCCGGCGGACGACAAGCTGCTCCGGCTCGTCCACGAGGAGGCGTACGTAGCGGCGGTCCGGCACGCGGGCGAGACCGGCCTGGCGGAGCCCCGGCACGGCCTCGGCACCGACGACAACCCGGTCTTCCTGGGCATGCACGAGGCGTCCGCCCTGGTCGCGGGCGCGTCGGTGGCCGGAGCGCGGGCGGTGTGGCACGGCGAGACCGGGCACGCGGTGAACGTCTCCGGCGGCCTGCACCACGCGCTCGCCGGGGCGGCCAGCGGGTTCTGCGTCTACAACGACCCGGCGATCGCGATCGCGTGGTTGCTGGAGAACGGCGCTGAGCGCGTCGCCTACGTGGACGTGGACGTCCACCACGGCGACGGCGTGCAGGCGGCGTTCTACGACGATCCGCGCGTCCTGACGATCAGCCTCCACGAGACGCCCCGGACGCTGTTCCCCGGGACCGGGTTCCCGAACGAGTCCGGCGGGCCGGGCGCGGCGGGGACGGCCGTGAACGTGGCCCTGCCGCCCGGCACCGGCGACGCGCTCTGGTTGCGGGCGTTCCACGCGACCGTCCCGTCGCTGCTGCGCGCGTTCCAGCCGCAGGTCCTGGTCACCCAGCACGGCGCGGACACGCACGCCCTCGACCCGCTCGCCCACCTGATCCTGACCGTGGACGGCCAGCGCGCAGCCCACGCCGCGCTGCACCGGCTCGCGCACGAGGTGGCGGGCGGCCGCTGGCTCGCCACCGGGGGAGGCGGCTACGAGCTGGTCCAGGTCGTGCCGCGCGCCTGGACGCACCTGATCGGCGAGGCCGCCGGACGCCCCGTCCCGCCGGACGCCGCGACCCCCGACGCCTGGCGCGAGTTCGTCCGGCTCCGGACCGACGAGATCGCGCCGCGCCGGATGACCGACGGCCACGAGACCGTCGAGTTCCACCCCTGGTCGGACGGCATGGACCCGGCCAACCCGGTGGACCAGGCGGTCATGGCCACCCGCCGCGCGGTCTTCCCCGAACACGGCCTCGACCCGATGCTGGACCTCTGATGGCGGAGCTGGAGCACTGATGGCCGACGCCCCCACCCGCGCCGAGCTGCGCGCCCACCTCGTCCAGACGATGATCGCCGGGGACGTCGCCACGCCCCGCCAGAACAACCTGCTGCACTACCGTCGGATGGCCGCGCGCAACCCCTACTACCTGTTCGGGCTGCGGCTCTCCCGGCGCTGGAGCGAGCGGGACGTCCTGGCCGCGATGGTCGAGCGCTGCGGCGTCGACCCGGACCCGCGGCACGTCTACGGGGACGACACGATCGACCCCGACCTGACCCTGGACGCGCTGGAGGCGATGGCGGGCCGGATCGGCCTCGCCGCGCGCCGCCGTGAGACCGTCCTGCTCGCGACCGGGCACCCGGCCACGCTCACGCCGGTCTACCAGGCGGTCTCGGCGGCCCTGACCGAGCGCGGCTGCCGCGTCCTCACCCCGGCGAACGGCTGGACGTACGAGATCGAGCGGTACGGCGAGCGCGAGATCCGCCGGGTCGTCCACACTCCGGAGGGCGTCGCGATGCTGGTGGACGACGCCGGCCGCGTGCAGCACACCCACGACGCCGCCCCGATGGAGGCGATGCTCGCCGAACTCCGGAGCGGTTCAGCCGGGCCTAGGGACGGTTCAGCCGAGATCCGGGGCGAAGCCGCCGAACTCCCCGGCGGTTCAATCGACACCGCGGCGGGAGCGTCCACTATCGCTTCGGACGGGTTTGCGGAGGCTAAACCTGCTGATTGGCCGGATCTGGCCATCGCGGACCACGGCTGGGCCGGGGCGGCGGGCGAGGCGGGCGTCGACACCGTCGGATTCGCGGACTGTAACGACCCCGCGCTGTTCGCGGGCGCCGCCGAGGGAAAGATCCAGGTCGTGGTGCCTCTCGACGACGGCATATCGCCGCACCAATATGCCCCGATGACCGCCTATCTCCTGGCCTGCGCGGGGCTTTCCTGAGGTCCGCACCACCGGTTCGGCGATGACCGTGAGTCACTCTCTGTGACTCCGGGTCCGATCTGGGGCGGGTGCGACGCGCGGGACCGCGTCGTTCGACGGAGTCGCAGGTCAATGCGTGTTCCGGGGATTCAGGCGGTGATCGCTGCACGCTCGGTGCCGTCCCGATGGCGCTCCGTCCGGAACAGCACTGTGGCCTCGGCGTCAGGTCGGGTGGTGCAAATGGGTGGAACTCCCCTCTTGCGACTGTCGGTACACGATTTACGCTGGGGGAAGTACACGTGCGTGATCAAAGTCACCCAAAGGGCCGGTGCGCGGCACGTGTGGAAGAGGGCGTCCGATGAGCTCAGGCGAGCGACCTCTGAGTGAGGTCAGGTTCCTGACCGTCGCCGAAGTGGCGGCGGTGATGCGGGTGTCCAAGATGACCGTCTACCGCCTCGTCCACTCGGGCGAACTCCCCGCGATCCGCGTGGGACGTTCGTTCCGCGTTCCCGAACAGGCTGTACACGACTATCTGCGCGACGCGTTCATCGAAGCCGGATAGCGGGGCACCGATCGGGGAAGACGACGACAAGGACGGCCGGAGCCCCCGCGGTTCCCGGCCGTCCTGCCTTCCGCCGTGCCTCCGCCGCCTGGCGAGGCGCCGCACGCCCCGCCGACCTGCGGATGTGTGAGCGGGCGGGGAGCGGGCAGTCCCTGGACGGACCCGCTTCGGCTCAGCGGTACCCTTGGGCAACGGACCATGCGCGCTAGGTTGGCTCGCCCATCGCGGGCCCCCCGGGCGACATGGCCCGTCTCCTGTACCGCACCCGAGAAGCCGAGCGAGGTCTTTGTGGGCTCTGTCATCAAGAAGCGCCGCAAGCGGATGGCCAAGAAGAAGCACCGCAAGCTGCTGAAGAAGACGCGCATCCAGCGTCGTAACAAGAAGTAAAGACGCCGGCAACACAGCCGTAAGGGGTGGGGCGCACAGTGTCCTCCATGCCCTCCACCGCGGCCCGTGTCGTCCTCGTCACGGGCGTCTCCCGTTTCCTGGGGGCGCGGGTCGCGAACACCCTCCAAGCCGACCCGGGCATCGAGCGCGTCATCGGTGTGGACACGGTTCCGCCGACGGCGCCGCTGGGCCGTACCGAGTTCGTGCGGGTCGACATCCGCACGCCCGGAATCGCCAAGGTCATCTCGTCCGCCGGGGTGGACACCGTCGTCCATCTCAGCCTGGTCACCGGCCAGGCCGGACCGCGGGCCAAGGCGAAAGAGCTGAACGTCATCGGGACGATGCAGCTGCTCGCGGCCTGCCAGCGCTCGCCCGACGCGCGCAAGCTCGTCGTGCGCTCCTCGGCGGCCGTGTACGGGTCCTCGCCGCGGGACCCGGCGGTCTTCACCGAGGAGGACGAGGCGGTCGAGGCGCCCGCGCACGGGTACGCCAAGGACACCGCCGAGGTCGAGCGGTACGTGCGGGGGCTGACGCGGCGGCGCTCCGACCTGACGGTGTCGGTGCTGCGCTTCGCCAACTTCCTCGGCCCGGGCGTCGACTCGCCCGTCACCCGGTACCTCTCCATGCCGGTCGTCCCGACGGTGCTGGGCTTCGACCCCCGGCTCCAGTTCGTGCACACCGACGACGGCGTCGAGGTGCTGCGCCGGATGACCGTGGAGGACCACCCCGGCTGCTTCAACGTCGCGGGCGACGGGGTGCTGCTGCTGTCGCAGGCGCTCCGCCGCGCCGGACGCCCGCACGTCCCGGTCCCGGCCCAGTCGATCTCCGCCTTCGGCGGGCTCGGCCGCCGGTTCGCGGGCTCGCCCGCGTTCTCGCCCGAACTGCTGCGCTGGCTGATGCACGGCCGGGTGCTGGACACCTCCCGGCTCGCCGCGGAGCTGTCCTGGTCCCCCAAGTACGGTTCGGAGGAGGCGTTCGCCGACTTCGCCTCCGGGCTCGGCGGACGCGGCGTCCTGCTCGACCGGCTGGCGGCCGCGATCGGACGCGACTGACCGCTCGCGAGGGAGGAGTGACCGGCATGAACGCCCATCACCAGCAACCCTTCGACGAGGCGGACGGCGCGCGGGTCATCCCGATCCGCCCCGGCGCCGCCGCCCCGGAAGCGGCCTCCGGGCCCGCTTCCGGGCACGGTCCCGCCCGCGGCTCCGAGGCGGCCTCGGGGCCCGTTCCCGAGTCCGCGTCCGGCGAGTCCGGCGCGTCCGCTCCGCCGTCCTCCGACCGCAACCCGGTGGAGCGCGCCCTCGCGTCCGGGCTGGCGTTCCTGCGCCGCCGCATGACCGGCGAGTACGAGGTCGACGAGTTCGGGTTCGACCCCGAGCTGAACTCCTCGGTCCTGCTCCCGGTCGCCCGCGCCCTGTACGAGCGCTGGTTCCGCGTCGAGCTGCTCGGGCTGGAGAACGTCCCCGCCAAGGGCGGCGCGCTGCTGGTCGCCAACCACTCCGGCACCGTCCCGCTGGACGGGATCATGCTGTCGGTCGCCACCCACGACCACCTGGACCGCCCGCTCCGCCTGCTGGGCGCCGACCTGATCTACCAGGTCCCGGTGCTCGCCCACCTGGCCCGCAAGGCCGGGCACACCCTCGCCTGCCCCGCCGACGCCGCCCGGCTGCTCGCCAAGGACGAGCTGGTCGGCGTCTTCCCCGAGGGCTTCAAGGGCATCGGCAAGCCCTACGGCGACCGCTACAAGCTGCAGCGCTTCGGGCGCGGCGGCTTCGTCGAGACCGCGCTGCGCGCCGACGTCCCGATCATTCCCTGCGCCATCGTCGGCGCGGAGGAGATCTATCCGAAGATCGCCGATCTGAAGCCGCTGGCGCGGCTGCTCGGTCTCCCGTACTTCCCGGTCACCCCGACGTTCCCGCTGCTCGGCGCGGCCGGACTGGTCCCGCTGCCGTCCAAGTGGCTGATCCGGTTCGGCGAGCCCATGCGGCTCGCCGACTACGGGCCCGAAGCCGCCGACGACCCGATGACCGTCTTCAACCTGACCGACCACGTCCGCGAGGTCGTCCAGCAGATGCTCTACGAGACCCTGCTCCGCCGAGGCCACCCCTTCCTCTGACGGGGGCGGCGGCCGGGTCCACTGTCGTGTTCGATCACTAGGGTGCTGGTGCATGACCTCCGTTCCCCTTGCTCCTGATCTGACCGTGCTGCGTGCCAAGGTCCCGACCGCGTCGGCCGCGGTGGCCTGGAAGGCGATCAGGGAGCTCGTCCAGTACGGCGGTGACGACGCGCTGGAGCTGGCGGACGAGTTCGCCGCCGCGGCGGACGTCCCGACCGAGAAGCTGCTCAAGCTCTGGCAGAAGGCGCCCGATCCGGACGGGTTCGCCGAGTTCCTCCTGGCGCCTGCCTTCGTCCGGGAGGGGCGCGGCGGGCTGGTGCTGCGCAAGCGCACCTCCCTGGCGGGCGTCCGGCATCTGACGAGCCTGCGGTCGCTGAAGCTGGAGGAGTGCAAGAAGCTGACGGACCTCTCCGAGCTGGCGACGCTGACCGGCCTTGAGGAGCTCGACCTGGAAGGGGCCAAGGCCGTCACCGACCTGGCCCCGCTCGCGGGCCTGACGAGCCTGAGGAAACTGAACCTCCAGGACTGCAAAGCCGTCTCGGACGTCTCCCCGCTGCTCGGGCTGCGCCGCCTGCACGAGCTCAACCTGAGGAGCACCGGGGCGCGGAGCGTCGCCGGGTTCGGTGCGGCCTTCCCCGAGCTCAGGCACCTCGACCTGACCTGGTGCCATCGCGTCGAGGACGTCGCCCCGCTGTCCGGGCTGCGCAACCTGGTCACGCTGTACGTGTTCTCCAAGAGCGTCGACTCGGTCGCGGACCTGCGCGACCTCGACTCCCTCACCGAGCTGGGACTGCACTGCCCGCGCCTGAAGAGCCTGGACGGCATCGCCGCGCTGCCCGGGCTGCGGCGCCTCCTGCTGACCGCGTCCGACGGCCTGACCAGCCTGGACGGCCTCGGGCACCATCCCGACCTCGTGACGCTGGCGCTGCCGAAGGGCGCCCTGCCCGATCTGCGTCCGCTCTCGCGGCTGCCCGCCCTCACCGAGATCAAGATCGACGGCTACCAGCGGCTCCCGTCGCTCGACGGGCTCGAAGGCCATCCGTCGATCCGCAGGGTCGAGCTGGCGTACGCGCGGACCGTCCAGGACTTCTCCCCGCTGTTCGCCATGCCGGAGCTGCGGGAGCTGAGCGTCCGGGGACTCTCCCAGCTGGACGACCTCAGCGCGTTCTCGGGACTGCGCGGTCTGGAACGCCTCGAGATCGGCTTCACGGAGGGGCTGCGAAGCCTGGGCGATCTCGCGGACCTGCCGTCGTTGCGCAGCGTCCTCCTCGACTACTGCCTGTCGCTCGAAGACCTGGGGACGCTGCCCACCCTTCCGGCGCTCGAGGAGGTGGAGGTCAGCTGGTGCCCCGCGCTCCGGTCCTCGGTCCTGGCCGAGCTCGCGGCCCGCGGCCTCCTCAAGCCCTGAGGGGACGACATCCCGGCGGCGTGCGGCGGCGTCCGGCGGCGTCCGGAAGCCGGGGCGTCAGGACGACTTGTAGTGGTTGCGCAGGGCGATCCCGGCGGCTACGCCGCCCGCGAGGGCGCCCACGCCGGCGGCGGCGGGGAGGGCGACCATGGTGACCTTGCGGCCGGTGCGGAAGTCGTGGACGGGCCAGCCGCGCTCCTTGGCGTGGTCGCGGAGGGCGGGGTCCGGGTTGACGGCGTGCGGGTGGCCGACGGCGCTCAGCATGGGCAGGTCGTTGACCGAGTCGCTGTAGGCCGAGCAGCGCGAGAGGTCCAGGCCCTCGCGCTGGGCCAGCGCGCGGATCGCCTCGGCCTTGGCGCTGCCGTGCAGGAGGTTGCCCACCAGGCGGCCGGTGTAGAGGCCCCCCTCGGTCTCGGCGACGGTGCCGAGGGCGCCGGTCAGGCCGAGGCGGTGCGCG
>NZ_JBFAOF010000080.1:0-14980 GCF_040675125.1 Spirillospora sp. NPDC049652
CTGGCCGCGTGGGTCGCGACGTACAAGACCCACGGATCGCCGCGGTACTCCGGCGCGATCGCCGCCATCACCACCGCCGTCCCGACCTGGCTGGCGGTGGCCTCCCACACCGGCGTCACCAGCCTGCCGGTGCTGCTCTGGTACACCCTGGCCGCCACCGGCCTCTGGTCGTCCTACACCTGGTCCGACGTCCTCAAGCAGCGCCGCCGGTCCGCCGAACTGCAGGCCCGCTGGGAGACCATCGCCGGACTCGCCGGGCTGGAAGGATCGCGGCTGCTGGCCACCAAGACCACCCGCGTCGGCGTCCGGTTCAAGGTGGACGTCGGTGTCGAGGGCCCGACCGGCGCCCGCCTCGGACGCGGCGACCTCGCGGTCCAGATCGCCCGCTGCTACGGCATCGGCGCCGACCAGGTCCAGGTGGACGAGGAGAAGAAGAACGCCCGCATCCTGTGGATCACCATCCGGATGCGCGACATGTGGGCCGAGGAGATCCCGCACCCGGCGCTGGTCGACCAGACGCCGGCCGAGGCCGCCACGGCCAAGGGCAGCAGGTCCGTCCTGGACGGCCCGTTCGTCCTCGGCACCGACCCCGAGACCGGTGAAGACCTGGGGCTGGTCCTGTTCGACCAGGGCGGCGCCCGGCACGTCGAGCTCGTCGCGTCCAACGGCGGCGGCAAGTCCAACGTGCTGAGCAACATCGTCCAGCAGGCCGCCGAATGCCGGGACGTGCTGGTCGTCGCGATCGACCTGGGCAAGGGAGTCATCCCCTCCCTCTGGGGTGCCTATCTGCACGAGAAGGCCGGAGTCGGCGAGGAGGCCGCCGCGGTCCAGATCTTCGAGTGGATCGACGCGCTGCTGGACGAACGGGCGATCGCCTGCGCCGGCGGCACCCACCAGCCGTCCCCGACGGCCCCGGGCATCATCGTCGTCGTCGACGAACAGGACACCGCCTCCGGCTACGACTCCGACATCGCCACCGAGATCAAGCCGGTCATCGCCGCGATCCACCGGCGCGGCCGGTCCGTCGCCATCGCCATGGTCACCGCCAAGCAGCGCAACGTCGTCCAGCACACCGGTGACAAGGAGGGCTCGGCCAACGCCGTCACCACCGTCGTCGGACGCGTCTCCAGCACCAAGGAGATGACCAAGGCCCTCCCCGACTGGGAGGTCCGCGGCTGCCCCGACATGTCCACCTACGACGACGGGGCCGAAGGCGTCGTCCTGCTGGCCCGTCAGGGCGGCTCCTGGCAGGCCGGACGCACCCGCGCCCTGTACGACCCGAAGGCCGTGCAGGCCCTGGCCGCCGCCTACGGCCCCGCCGACGCCACGCTGGAGCCCCACATCGCGGCCAAACTGCCCGGCTACGCCGACCGGCATCCGGTCCCGGTGCCAGCCACGGCCGGAGCCGGCCCTTCGGCCGGATCGTCCCGGGACGCGACGCCGTCGGGACCGAGCACGCGGCCGGCGCCGCGCGCTGACAGCGTCCCGGGGCGGCCGGGGGCCGAGCCGTCCGGTCAGGTCCCCGGTGCCGACGGCACGCCGAACGAGCAGGCCCGGGACTGGGGGTTCGACACCACCGACGAACAGGAGGTCGACAAGGCCGCGCACGGCCTGGTGGACAAGATCGACGCCTACGTCAGCTCGGCCGTCGTCCCGCCGGAGGAAGCCACTCGGCTGGACGACCTGATCGCCGTGCAGAAGGCGATCGACTCCACCACCGTCCCCGACAACGCCCGCAAGTCGATCCTGCGGTTCCTCGCCGACCGCGGCCCAGAGGGTGCACGCCGCAGCGAACTGGTGGCCTTCCTCCAGGAGCCCGCCTCCACCACCGCCCGATGGCTGTCCGCTCTCTACAAGGACGAGGTCATCGCACGCGCCGGCCAGGGGCCCGCGACCCGCTACTACCTGCCCGGCCACTCCCCCAACGGCGAACACGAACAGTAACCGTCGCCGGGGCGGGATCGTCTCACGGACCGTCTCACCAGATCGTCTCGCGGATCGTCTCACCAGGGCCCAACGCGCGCACGTGGTGGACGAGCCCCTCCCCGCCGAGACGATCGAGACGATCCCGCGAGACGATCCCGCCCGCGCACGCACCGTAACGCTCGCCCGCGCCCGCAGCCCCTCGCCCGGCGCCTCCCGCGCCCGCGCCGCGCCCTGCTCCTCCTGCGCCTCGGCGAGTGCGCCTCGTCCGCACCGCGCCTGCGCGCCTCAGTCACCCTGTCGAAAGCGAGTCCCACATGCATGCCTCACGCGTGTCCCTGGAACTGGTCCGCCTCGTCAACAACGCGCCGCCCAGCCCGACGCCGACCACTCCGCCCGCCCTGCATCACGACGCGTCCGGCGCGGGCGGCCTGCTGTTCCTGGCGCTGCTGTTCGGGCTGCTCCTGCTGGGCAGCTACCTGGTCTCCATCCGCCGCCACCCCTTCCGCGCCTGCCGCACCTGCAACGGCACCGGGAAGAAGCGCAGCTCGCACTTCTCCAACGCCTTCCGCGCCTGCAGCGCCTGCGGCGGCACGGCCCGCGAGCACCGCCCCGGTGCCACCCGCCCCTACCGTCGAAGCCGCCACTGACCGCCCGCACAGACACCGCCACCCGACAGGAAACACCATGACCAACGTCGCGTCCCCCTTCCCCGACCCCGCCGAGATGGCCCGGCTCGCCGAGGAGCTCACCGACCGACTCCGCGAGCACTTCCCCCTTGAAGGCGAGCGCGTCCGCCAGGCCCTCGCCTTGGCCGAGGAAGCCGGAGAGTTCCTGGCCGCCTACCGCCGCTGGACCGGCCGCGCCCGCCGCACTGGCACCCTCGAGGAAGTCGCTGCCGAACTCGCCGACGTCCTCATCACCACCTACGTCACCGCCCGCATCCTCGGCGTCCGCCTGCCCTCCGTACCGGAGGCCCCGCTGGACGCCAATCCCGACCTCCCCGTCAGCCGCCTGTTCCGACTCGCCGGACTGTTCCTCGACGGCTTCGTCAGCCACGACGAGCGCAGCGCTGAGACCCTTCTGTCCGCCATCACGGCCGCCGCGCAGGATGCTGCAGCCGCTATCGGCATCGACCTGCGCACAGCCGTCGACACCAAAGTCCAGGTCTTGTACGCCCGCGGCTGGCGCGATCCCCGCTGATCACGAGCATTCCTCAGCCCGTCCCGTTGAGGCGACCGGCTACCAGCCCGGACGGCTTCGCGCCGTCCGGGCTTTTCTTCACGCAGCCAGACCACATCCGCCACACCAGCCGCAGGCGCGGTGCCACTGTGACCAGCCGTCAGCGTCCACCTTGTGCGCTGCGCAGGGACGCGGCCTCGCGCTCAGGGCCGTGCGAGAAATGCGGCCACGTCTGCGGCCAGGGCGTTCATCTGTTCTCCGCCTTCCAGCCAGGTGGTGACGGAAGTCGTCCATCTGCCTTGCTGAGACGGCCAGGGCCGGAGCGTCCAGACCAGTTCGATATGGCCACCGGACCGGAAGGTGGCCTGAAGCATGAGCTGGTTGGTGTTCCAGGAGCGGTCGCCCGTCCACCCACGGAAGTCGTCGACGAGAGTTTGGAGGAAGCCATCGAGTCCGCCGTCGGGGTCCCAACGGGCGAGGGTGAGGTCGGGGATCGTGGCGTGAAGTCCGTCAGCCTGGACCCCAAGAGCGAACACGGTTTCGTAGTCGTCGATGAACTGGCGGTCAGCGAGCTGGACGACCATCCGAGGTGTCCTCGCGCATCGCACCGTCACCTGCGGAGATCCCGAGAGCGCCGGGTCTTCGTGATCCACGCACGCAGGATAGGCCCCGCCATGGCGCCCTCGACGGCACGCTCCTCCCCGTTCAGGGAGCGCTCCACGACATTGAGAAGCGCTCGTTCCGGCAAGGAGCGCGCTCCAGGCCGCGCCCGCTCTGCATACGTCAGGCGACAGGAGCGCTCCCGGGGTGCCTTCGACATCCGATTCTCGCTGGTCGCGCAGTTGTGGCAAGGGGTTGGCAAGGGTGTGTCAAGGGTCCTGCTCTTGACCGGGGTCTGGCCTACGTGAGCGCTCGCGGGCCAGGAGGCGCGCTCCCGCACCGATGAGGAGCACTCCACGAGCCGATGTCGGAGCGCTCTCGTCCCAGGGAGCACCTGACGGGAGCGCTCATCGGGAGCAAGTGGAGCGCCGAGCACCCATCGCTCAGCACTATGGCCCAGCTCACTCCTGCCTTTTTCGGTCGGCTCGTCACCTTCCGGGGCGCGCATGAACCTCCAGCAGGCGTGAAGGTCAAATTTTCAGAGCTGCTTCGGGCCTCCCCGTTCATGGTCCCAGCCACGGTCCCAGCGACAGTCCCACCCACAGTCCCAGCCACGGTCCCACCCACAGTCCTAGCGACAGTCCCAGCCACAGTCCCAGCGACCACTACGCCCCGGGGCAGGGAAACGCCCTGGTCAGCAGCGTGTGTCAAGGGGTGGGTTGGACGCCGATTCTCAATGTCCTTGTCAACCGCCGAACCGCAGTCAGGCGGCTTGAGGCAGGGGTGGCCGGGAGGCGTAGGTGCGTTGGTCGCGAAGGAGTGCCCAGAGCACGTTCACGCGGCGGCGGGCCAGGGCGATGACGGCCTGGATGTGAAGCTTGCCTTCGCCGCGTTTGCGGTCGTAGAAGTTCCGCGACTCGGGGCTGCAGCGGATGCTGACCATCGCTGAGGTGTAGAAGACGCGGTGCAGCATGCGGTTGTAGCGGCGGGGGCGGTGCAGGTTGCCGCTGATCCGGCCCGAGTCGCGCGGCGCGGGGGCCAGGCCCGCGTAGCCGGCCAGGTGGTCCGCGGACTCGAAGCGGCTCATGTCGCCGCCGGTGGCGGCCAGGAATTCGGCGCCCAGCTGCAGGCCGATCCCGGGCATGCTGAAGATGACCTCGGCGAGTTCATGCTGGCGAAACCGATCGGCGATCAGCGCTTCCAGCGCCTTGATCTGCTGGTTGAGCGCCATCACGCCTCGGGCGAGTTCGGCCACCAGGAGGGCCGCGATCCGCTCGCCCGGCAACGCGGTGCGCTGGGACTGCGCCGCCTCGACGGCGCGTGCGGCGAGGTCGCCGGCGCTGCGTCCCACGCCCTGGCCCTGGAGGAGCTCGCGCACGCGGTCGACGCCGAGCTCGCGGAGGGCCGCTGGTGTCTGGACGTGGGCCAGGAGGACCAGCGGGCCCTTGTTGGTGAGGTCCAGGGCGCGTTCCAGCGCCGGGAAGACAGCCAGCAGCTGGGCTCGAAGCCGGTTGATGCCCCGGGTGCGGTCGGCGACCAGGTCCTGGCGGCTGGCGACGAGCATCTGCAGCTCGACGATCAGTTCGTCGTCGGCCTGGAGCGGGGTCATGCCACGTCGCATCCGCGCCTGGTCAGCGATGATCGCCGCGTCCTTGGCGTCGGTCTTGCCCTCGCCGCGGTAACTCTCCGAGACCCGGTTGACCGAGTGGCCCGAGATGTACAGCACTTCCTGCTGACGGGTCAGCAGGGTCGTCAGCAGCAGGACGGCCGGGCCCGTCTTGATGTCCACGGCCCAGGTCACTTCCTCGGCCAGTGCCGTGACCTCGGTGAACATCGTGACGAGGGTTCCTTCGTCGTTGGCGACCCGCCGCGAGAACAGCCGGTTCCCGGCGTCGTCGATGACCACCACGTGGTGGTGATGCTTGCCGATGTCCACCCCGGCCCACACGTGCTGCAACACCGTCTCCTCAGCTCGATCCGCAGGTCATCCCCGAGACGATCTCGCTGGCCAGTCCCTAAGCAGCGACGTGTTCGCAATTCTCAATGAGCAAGCCGAGTCGTCTGTGGATGCCGGGCGGCCAATCGGCGCGAGCCACAGCACGGCAGACTTATTAAAGCCACACCCGACATCCCGGGCACCAGGACCCTACGGCGGTCCGAGCAACCCGTGATCAAGGTAGGGACTTATTAAAGCCACACCCGACATCCCGGGCACCAGGACCCTACGGCGGTCCGAGCAACCCGTGATCAAGGTAGGGACTTATTACTCCCGGCTTTGTCCTCTGGCAGCCCGGGAAGCACACGGCACCGCCGGTTTCCGGTCGCCGACTGTCTGATCGCGATCCGTGTCCTTGGCCGGATCCGCGCTCGCCGACATCTGTCACGCCGCTTCTCCACGCCTACTTCCCTCCACCCCCTTCTCGCCGAGACCCGAAGACCCCACTGCCACGCCGTCCCACCCGGTGCGCGACCGCACGATCGGCCTGGCGTGGCACATCCGGATGAGTCGCAGACCGGCGCACACCGTCCAGAGGCTGCTGAGCCGTCTGACGCTGCCTGGCCTGTCCCACCTGACCGAGGCGGTTCGGCCGTCTCAAGCGCGGCTGACCGCGCCGAACACCCCGTACATGCGTGGCGCCCTCGGGGATCTGGGGCTTCACGCAGCACGTATATCGCGAAGGGTCGCCTATGAGCACACGTGATCACGACGGTGAGGACCGTCCCCACGACCGGACGAAGGACTTGAGCGACCCCCAGTCCACCGGGCACCAGGACCCGTCCGCCGCGTCGAAGGGGCGCGGACCGACCAAACACGACCGGGCCCTGGCACTGCTCACCGAACACCTGCAGCTGCGGCTCAGCGAGTACGGCTGGCCGTATGCCCGCGGCGGGGACCGGCTGTTCCGGTTCGACCGAGGTGGCCGCACCGCCCTGTACGCCGAGGCGCGGCACCTTTGGCGCAGAGTTCACGAGGACCCACCGCCGGACGAGCGCACCCTCCGCCAGGTCGTCGCCGATCTGCAACGCACCGCCCTGGACGCCGGCCCCGATGACGCTGCCGCCACCCAATGGCTGAACGAGCACGGTGTGGAGGCGCCTCCGGCGGAGGCCGACGTCGAGGGCCGCGGCCTGGCCGCCCTGCTGGAACTGCCCGGCGCGCCGGTCGATGTCGACTACGTCGTCCCCGACCCCTACACCGTCGCGGCGGACGCGATCTGGCGGTGGCGCATCGACGGTCCGCCTGAACGCGTCGCCTGGGGGCCGGTGCTGGTCGTCCGCGTGTTCTGCGACCCCGACGGCGAGGAGCTCGTCGAGCTGGCCTGGTGGCACCGCCACCACTGGCGCTCGGCCACCGTCCCCCGAGCGATCGCCAAGAGCGGCCGGATGCTCGTCCGCGAGCTCGGCAACCGGGGCCTACCCATCACCGAGGCCGACGCCAAGTCGGCCGAACGCTGGCTGGCGGCCGTGGAGACCGCCAACACCGACACCATCCAGGAGGTCACCATCGCACGCGCACTCGGCTGGCAGGCCGACGGCAACTTCGTCGCCGCCAGCGGCCGTCCCTACGAGGTCCACGGCATCGAACCCCAGCTCCAGCGGGCCTTGGAAGCGCACCGCGAGCACGGCTCGCTGACCGGCTGGCAGAACGCCGTCCAGCTGACCGAGCGCTACCCGGCGGCGGCCATGGGCGTCTACGCCGGACTCGCGGCACCGCTGCTCCAGGTGCTCGGGATCAGCTCCTTCACCCTCAACTACGGCGGGATGTCCACCTCCGGCAAGACCACCGCCGCCCAGGGCGGCCTGTCGTGCTGGGCCGACCCGGACGAGGCCGGCGGCGCCATCACCAGCTGGTCGGCGACCAAGACCGCCCACCAGGCCCGGCTCGCCCTGGCAGGGAACGGCGTCCCGCTGCTGTTCGACGACACCCAGACCGCGGGCAAGCCCGAGACCGTCAGCGACATGCTGTACCAGGTCACCCAGAATCAGGGCCGAGGCCGTATGGGCGAGTGGCGGACCTACCGATGGCGCACCATTCTGATCTCCACCGGCGAGCGCTCCGCGCTGTCGTTCGCGACCCATCAGGGCATCTCTGCCCGCGTCTTGGACCTGGCCGGAGCGCCCTTCGGGCACGGGGAGCAGTCCGGGCCCGACGCGCTCGCCTTCCGCGAGGGCGTCACCGCCAACTACGGCTTGGCCGGCCCCACCTTCGTCGCCTGGCTCCGCCGGCACCTGGAGGACCACGGCCCCGACAAGCTGATCGCCCGGCACGCCGAACTCACCGAACGGCACCGCCAGGACGCCACCAGCATCGCCCGCCGCCGCGCCCCGCTCGTCGCCGCCATCCGGCTGGCTTCCGAGCTCGCCCACGAAGCCGAGATCGTCCCGTTCGCCTCCTTCCCGGAGGAGACCTGGCGGCTGCTGTTCGTCGCCGACGACCCCCGCGACAACCGCGCCCAGCTCGCGCTGGAGGTCGTCAAGGAGTACCTGGCCAGCTACGCCGACCGGCTCTACGACTCCGGGAGGAACGCTCCGCCGGGCGGATGGATCGGCGTCCGCACCGACGTCGGCGACGACAAGAACGCCATCGCGCTCATGCCGCAGAAGGTTCGTGAGGCTCTGGAGCGTGCCGGATACGAGCTGGACGCCGTCCTGCAGGGCTGGCGCGAGGCCAAAGTCCTGCACGAGCAGCCGCCGGGGTCCAAGCAGCGGCCGGTGTACCAACTCGCCCGCCGCATCGCCGGGCAGTCGACCCGCTGCTTCGTCTTCCGCGGCGAGCTGTTCACCGATGACGACAACTAGGCATCCCCTCTCTCTGTGCCCGTGTCGAGGACGCTGGAGTGCGTAGCACGCGTAACACCTCACATAGTGAGACATCCGTGCAGGTCAACGCCCTTACGAGCCGCTACGCGGTCTGATACGCGCTGAGAACGCGCCGCGTAACGCCCCCGCCCGTGGGCGCCGTCCGGCTGCCCTGATACGCGGGGGCGTTACGCATCGCGCGTATCGACATTTGCTCAGTTCAGCCCGTGTTTTGAGGCTGCTACGCGCCGCTCGGAGACACACCCCCTTGGCGCCGAAAAAA
This sequence comes from Spirillospora sp. NPDC049652, assembly GCF_040675125.1. NCBI lineage: Bacteria > Bacillati > Actinomycetota > Actinomycetes > Streptosporangiales > Thermomonosporaceae > Spirillospora > Spirillospora sp. NPDC049652. Next base: position 8,789 of record NZ_JBFAOF010000080.1, read on the forward strand.
AGTGGGGGATGACTCGGCTTTCGCCTCGGGCCGCCCCGCACTTCGCAGATTTCTCGCCCAGCGCTGTCACCTTCACTGCCCCGCACGCACCTGCAGTCGGTGCCCCTACCTGACCGTCCTGAAGGAACGGAGTCCCGATGGCCGCCGCCAAGCCCACCGCCGTCCGGCCGGTCCAGCTTGCCCTGGACCTGGCCGCGCTCGGCTGGCACGTCTTCCCCCTCGCCCCCAGCAACAAGCGACCCCTCGCCAACTGCCTGGACTGCCAAAACAACCCGCACTGCGCCCGCGACGACTACACCGGCTGCCCCTGCCTGCCGGACGGCCAGTGGTGTCACGGCGTCCGCGCCGCCACCACCGACGCCGACCGCATCACGACCTGGTGGCGGCGCGTCCCTCACGCCGTCCCCGCCATCGCCGCCGGACCGTCGCGCCTCGTTCTCATCGACTTGGACGTCCATAGCGACCAACCGCCCGCCGATCCCGGCGTTCAGCTTCTGCCCGGCGTCCCGGTGGCCGAGGAGCAGGTGCCCGGCGGCTTCGCCGGCATCCGCAACGGCATCGATGCCATGCATCTGCTGGCCCGCGTTCGCGGCGGCCGACGCCCCTGGCCGAGCGGACCCGACCAGCAGCCCGTCAGCGTCCACACCCCGTCCGGCGGACGCCACCTCTGGTACCGGGCGCCCGACGGCCACCTCCGCCAAGCCCTGTCCGCCCTCGGCTGGCAGATCGACATCAAGGCCGGATGGTCCTACGGCATCGCTCCGGGCGCCACGATGAGCTCCGGGACCTACGCCGTCCACGCCGGCCATCTGGAGGCGCCCGGTCAGATGCCCGACTGGCTCCTCAAGGAAGTCCGCCGGGTCGCCGGTGCCAAGCCCGCTCCCGCACCGCCGCCCGTCGTTCCCTCCCTGCCGAGTCAGGGCAACGCGGCCGGCTACGTCCGCGCCGTCCTCAACCGCGGGGCCGCTGAACTCGCACCGCTGACCGACGGACGCAAGGCCGCGCTGTCCGCCCTGGCCTACAAGGTCGGCGGCCTGCTCACGTGGGCCCGACTCAGCCCGGCCGACGTCGAGGACCAGCTCGTGCACGCCGGCCTGGCCAGCGGGCTCCCCGACCGCCAGGCCCGCCGCATCGTCCACCGCGCTCTGACCAACGGCCTCACCCGGCCGCTCCCCGCACCCAGCGACCGCCACACCGCCTGAACCTTCGATCGCGTACCCCATCGACCGTGGACGGCCCCGGCGACGACGCCGGCCAGCAGACCCCGCCGGGGCCGCCACCTCCCTGAGAGAGGCACCTTCATCATGGCGACACCCATCGCGTCCGGGCAGCACATCGCAGAGACCGGCCTGCCGACCGACAGGCTCTGCACCGTCGAGGAGGTCGCCGAGTTCCTCGGCGTTCCGGTCGCGACGCTGTACCGGTGGCGGCAGGTCGGGAAGGGCCCGAGGGCCCGCAAGATCGGCAAGCACCTGCGTTACCGCGCCTCGGACGTCCACACCTGGTTCGACGCTCAGGAGTAGCGACCACCACGGCCTTTCCGAGGTCGGCTAACGCCCCTCGCGCTTTCCCCCTCCCCCCACGTGCCCGGGCCGGAGCCGAAGGTCACGGACCCTCGGCTCCGCCCCCTGCCCGAGAGCGAGATGACGCACCAGTGCGTATCGGCAACGTCCAGTTCTGGAAGACCCAGTTCCGCAAGGGCCGCCGGAAGCCCTATCAGGTCCGATGGGCCGTCGACGGGCGCAGCTTCTACGACTCCTACCTCACCTCCGCACTCGCCGAGAACTTCCGCAACGACCTGATCGCGGCCGCGCGCCGCGGCGAGACGTTCGATGTCGAAGCCGGCGGACTCCCCCAGTCGATGTGGCCCAAGCCGAAGGCTGTGACCTGGTACGAGTTCGCGCGGAGGTACGCGCTGATGAAGTGGCCGCACTCCGCCGGGAACAGCCGGCGGAACAGCGCGTCCGGCCTGATCCGGATCACCTTGCTCCTCCTGACCTCGAAGGCCCGGAAGGAGGACGAGCCCCGGCTTCGGCACGCACTGCGGCACTGGGCGTTCCGCCGCGCGGACGAGGCCGCGACCCCGCCGGAGCAGGCCGAGCTCCTCCAGTGGATCGCGGAACGCTCCCGTCCCATCACCGACCTGGAAGACCTCGGCACGCTTCGGGAGCTGCTGGGCGAACTGGGACTGCGCCTCGACGGGGCTCCCGCCAAGGCCAGCACGGTCGCGCGCCATCGTGCGGTGCTGACCAACGTGCTGAACTACGCCGTCGAGGTCGGAGCGCTCGACTACAACCCGGCCGACAAGCTGGCGTGGAAGCCGCCCGCGCTGACCCGGCAGGTCGATCCCCGCGTGGTCGCCTCGCCGCAGCAGGTCCGCGAGCTGCTGAAGGCCGTCACCTATGTCGGGACGTGGGAGAAGCAGCGCGGTCCGCGGCTGCGGGCGTTCTTCGCCTGCATCTACTTCGCTGCTCTGCGGCCGGAGGAGGTCGTGGCGCTTCGGGAACAGGACTGCAAGCTGCCCGAGCAGGGTCCTGGCCTGCTCATCCTGTCCACGGCCATCACCCGCGCGGGCGGGGCGTGGACCGACGATGGGAGCAAGCACGAGACGCGTGGGCTGAAGCTCCGGGCCGTGGATGACGGACGAGACGTCCCCATTCCCCCGGAGCTGGTCCGCATCCTGCGTCAGCACATCGCGGCTTTCGGAACCGCCGCGGATGGCCGGCTCTTCCCCGGCCCCCACGGCCAGGCCCTGGATTCGACCCGCTACCTCGACACCTGGGAGAAGGCCCGACGTCTCGCGCTGCCGCCGGACGTGGCGGAGTCGCGGCTGGCCCGGCGCCCCTACGACCTGAGGCACGCCGCTCTGTCGCTCTGGTTGAACTCGGGTGTCTCGGCGGCGGAGGTCGCGCGGCGCGCGGGCAACACGGTGCCCGTCCTGCTCCAGACCTACGCCCGCTGCATCCACGGCCAGGAGGACGCGAACACCAAGCGGATCATCGACGCCCTCGGCGACCCGGACGCACCGGAGGAGGGCTAGCTCATCCCGATTGGTCTAGACCATAGACCAAGATCGGCACACTCCTGGCACAAAAATCTTGATGAGGGATGCGCAGCGACGGCGAAGGACGCTGCCGGACGGCGGCGGGTGCGCAGAGCTTCGGCGCACCCGCCTGGGTCCGGCTGTCGACCGCCGGAAGTGGCTTCGGCCGACGATCCGAACTCACGCCTTGCAGCGCGTTCTTGCAGGTCAGGAGTCGGTAACTCGGATCAGACCCTCTTGCATGACGGAGGCGACCAGGTCGCCGTCTCGGGTGAAGATCTGGCCGCGCGCGAGGCCGCGGGCGCCGCCGGCGAAGGGGGTGTCCTGGTAGTAGAGGAGCCAGTCGTCGGTGCGGAAGGGCTTGTGGAACCACATGGCGTGGTCGAGGGAGGCGCCCATGGTGCGCTTGTCGCCCCAGGCCAGGCCGTGGTTCAGCAGGACGGTGTCGAGGAGCGTCATGTCCGAGGCGTAGGTCATGAGGCAGACGTGCAGGAGCGGGTCCTCGGGGAGGTCGTCGTCGACCTTGAGCCAGACCTTGGACTCGGGGGTCGCGAGCGCCGGGTCCTTGGCGGCCTCCCAGGTGAGGGGGGTCGCGTGCCGGACGTCGAAGGGGCGGCGGTTGACGAACTCGGTGGCCGCGCGCTCGCCGAAGACCGGGATGAGGCGGTCCAGGGCGGTGGGCAGGGTCTCGGGGTCCGGGGCGTCCGGCATGGGGGCGTGGTGGGTGGGGCCGTCCTCGGCGATCTGGAAGGACGCCGACAGGCTGAAGATCGCCTTGCCGTGCTGGATGGCCAGCACGCGGCGGGTGGTGAAGGAGCGGCCGTCGCGGACGCGGTCGACCTGGTAGACGATCGGCACCAGCGGGTCGCCCGGGCGGATGAAGTAGGCGTGCAGCGAGTGCACGGCGCGGGTCGGCGGGACGGTGCGTCCGGCGGCGACCAGGGCCTGCCCGGCGACCTGGCCGCCGAAGACCCGCTGCTGCCGGTCCTCGGGGCTGCGGCCTCGGAAGATGTCGTTCTCGATCTGCTCCAGGTCGAGGATGTCCAGCAGCGCCTTCACTGATTCCTTCACGCGGATCAGTGTCCCAAACGGGGGCGTGTGAGCGGGCTCTCACCCCCCGTCTCAGCGGCCGCTCAGCAGGGCGAGGACGTCCGGGCCGAAGCGGTCGAGCTTGACGCGGCCGACGCCGGGGATCTGGGCCAGCTCGTCCAGCGAGGACGGGGCGCGTTCGGCGATGGCCTGCAGGGTCGAGTCGGTGAAGATCACGAAGGCGGGTTCGCGGCGCTCCTCGGCGGTGCGGGCGCGCCAGTCCTTGAGCGCGAGGAGGACCTCCTCGTTCAGCTCGGCCGGGCAGTCCTCGCACCGGCCGAGCTTCTGCTCGATCGCGGCGGTCAGCGGACGGCCGCAGACCCGGCAGGGCCGCGGGCCCGAACGGCGGGTGCGGCGGGAGACCGTCCGCTCCACGCGGGCGGGCGTGGGCGTGCCGAACTTGCCGGTCAGGCCGTCCAGGAAGCGGGACGGCTGCCGGTAGCGCTCGCCGCCGGGGTCGCGGGACAGCGCCCACGACAGGTGCAGGTGCGCGCGGGCGCGGGTGACGCCGACGTACAGCAGGCGGCGCTCCTCCTCGACCTGGTCGGCGGTCTCGGCGTACTTGATCGGGACCATGCCGTCGGTGAGGCCGATGATGAAGACCGCGTCCCACTCCAGGCCCTTGGTGGCGTGCAGGGACGCGAGGGTGACGCCCTCCAGCGTCGGCGCGTGCTGCGCGGCGGCGCGCTCCTCCAGCTCGGCGACGAAGTCGGGCAGCCCGGCGGACGGGTTGTCGACCGCCATGTCCTCGGCGAGCTGGGCGAGGGCGGCGAGGGACTCCCAGCGGGACCGCGCCGCGCCCGCGCCGTCCGGCGGGTTGTCGGTGAGGCCCGCGCCCATGAGGACGTGCCGGACGGTCTGGATCAGCCCGAGGCCGTCCAGCTCGGCGTCGCCGCCGGCGCGCGCGGCCCCGCGGAGCCGGACGACGGCCTCCCGCACCTCGGGGCGCTCGAAGAACCGCTCGGCGCCGCGCACGACGTACGGGACGCCCGCGTCGTTCAGCGCCTCCTCGACGCGGGCCGACTGCGCGTTGATCCGGAACAGGATCGCGATCTCGCGGGCCGGGACGCCCTCCTCGATGAGCTTGCGGCAGCGCCGCGCGACGTCGGCGACCTCGGACGCGTCGTCGCCGTACTCGCTGAAGACCGGCTCGGGGCCGTCCTCGCGCTGGGCGACGAGTTCCAGCTTGTGCCGCTTGGCCGCGTCGCCCCGGGCGCGTCCGATCACGTCGTTGGCGAGCCTGACCACCTGCGGCGTCGAGCGGTAGTCGCGGACGAGCCGGACCACCTTCGCCTCGCCGAACCGCTGGGTGAAGTCGAGCAGGTAGGACGAGGTCGCGCCGGTGAAGGAGTAGATCGTCTGGTTGGGGTCGCCGACGACGCACAGGTCGTCGCGGTCGCCGAGCCAGGTGTCGAGCAGCATCTTCTGGAGCGGGTTGACGTCCTGGAACTCGTCCACGACGAAGTGCCGGTACTGGTCGCGGACCTGCCGGAGCACCTGCGGCTCGTCGTGCAGGACGGCGACGGTCAGCTCCAGCATGCCCTCGAAGTCGAGCAGGTTGCGCTCGCGGCGCAGCCGGTCGTACTCGGCGTAGACGCGGGCGACCTCGACCACGTCGGTGGACGGCCGGCGGCCCGCCTTGGACGCGGCGTCCATGTAGTCCTCGGGCCGGTGCTGGGTGACCTTGGCCCACTCGATCTCGGACGCGATGTCGCGCAGCTTCGCCGGGTCGGACTCGCGGATGCCGCACTCGCGCGCCGCGTCCCGGACCAGCCCGAGCTTCGACTCGATGATCTTCGGCGGGTCGCCGCCGACCACCTTCGGCCAGAAGTAGGACAGCTGCCGCAGCGCCGCCGCGTGGAAGGTGCGGGCCTGCACGCCGGGCGCGCCGAGCGCGCGCAGCCGGGACCGCAGCTCGCCGGCCGCGCGCGTGGTGAACGTCACGGCGAGCACCCGCTGCGGGGCGACCACGCCGGTCAGCGTCGCGTACGCGATCCGGTGCGTGATCGCGCGGGTCTTGCCCGTGCCGGCCCCCGCCAGCACGCACACCGGGCCGCGCG
>NZ_JBFAOF010000081.1:0-14961 GCF_040675125.1 Spirillospora sp. NPDC049652
ATATGGGTGTTTTTTTCTGTGTATTCCCCCGCGTCCCCCCGCCCCCCCGGCCGGCGGGGGGGCGCGCGCGCGCGCCCCCCCCCCCCGCCCCGGGGGGGCGCCCCCCCGGCCGGGGCCGCGCCCCCCCCCGCCACCCCCTGGGAATCGGTCGATCCGTACGGCGAGGACCTCCAGCTCGCGCTCTACCTCTGCTACGAACTGCACTACGTGGGCCTCGCCGGCGTCGATCCCGCCTGGGAGTGGGACCCAGCACTGCTGCGTCTGCGCGCCGCGATGGAGCGCGCCTACCTGGACGCACTGCGCGCCGACACGGGCGGCCCGGACGCCTCGCCCATGGACGCCGTGGCCGCCGAGCTCGACGCCCTGCTCATCGAGCCCGTGGACGGCGAGGGCGTCTCCCACCACCTCCGCGACGAGGGGACGGGTGGGCAGATGCGCGAGTACATCGCGCACCGGTCGGTCTACCACCTCAAGGAGGCCGACCCGCACGCGCTCCTGATCCCCCGCCTGCGGGGCCGGGCCAAGGCCGCCCTGGTCGCGGTGGAGTTCGACGAGTACGGCGGCGGACGCGCCGACGCCATGCACTCGCAGCTGTTCGCGGACCTGATGGACGGCCTCGGCCTCGACCCCGGCTACGGGCGCTACCTGGACGTCGTCCCCGCCCCCGCGCTGGCCGTGGTCACGATGATGTCGCTGTTCGGCGTGCACCGGGCGCGGCGCGGCGCGATGGTCGGGCACTTCGCCGCCGCCGAGATCACCACCGCGCCGAGCGCGGCACGCCTAGCGCAGGCGATGCGGCGGCTCGGCGAGCCGGAGCGCTGCGCGCGCTTCTTCACCGAGCACATCGAGGCCGACGCCGTCCACGAGCAGATCCTGCGCCGCGAGGTGATCGGCGACCTGCTGGACCGCGAGCCCGAGCTCGCCGCCGACGTGGCCTTCGGCATCCGGGCCACCAACCTGCTGGAAGAACGCCTGGGCGACCACCTGCTGTCGAGCTGGCGGGCCGGCCGCACCTCCCTGCGCGGGCCGCTGCCGTCCGACGCGGCCTCCAGTTCCTGATGACCCTCGGCGGCGGCAGGACGGGCCTCAGGCGCCGGCGATCCAGCTTCCATGCAGCCCGAGCGGGATGCGGTTCGGCAGGTGGACGCGGGCGATCGGCTTACCGGTGAAGTCCTGCGCCGACAGGACCACCAGGTCCGAGGCGTTCCGGTCGGGGTTGTGGACGTAGGCCAGGAGGTAGCCGTCGTCCTCGGAGCGGGCGCCGGCGCGCGGGACGAAGACCGGCTCGCTCGCGCTCGCGTGCCGCGGGAACCGGTGGAACTGCGACCGGCCGGTCGCCAGGTCGTGCTTGACGAGGCCGTTGCCGAACGCCGAGTCGGGGGTCGAGCCGTGCCCGTAGGCCTTCAGGAAGTCGGCGGTGGCTGCGGTGTAGCCGTACCGGTGCCTGCGGCTGACCCGCGCGTCCGGGACCCGGGGGAACTCCTGGGGCCGGTCGTCCAGCTGGGTGCGGCGGACGCTCCCGCGGGCCCGGTCGATCGTCCAGCGCACCAGGGCGGGCGGCGCGCTGGTCGACAGCCGGTCGGCGCTGAACGGCGCGGGGAACTCCACGAAGTCGACCACGATGCCGTCGCCGTCGTCGTAGGCGTTGAGCGTGTGCGAGATGTAGGAGGGCGGCACGGTGATCCAGGTGACCGCTCCCCCGGCGCGCGGGAAGTAGCCGACCCGGCTGGGGCGGCCGGTGTCCCAGACCCAGGGGATCTTCTGCCCGTGCTTCATGGCGTCCAGGTCGAACAGGATCGGCTGGTCGTAGAGGACGACGTACGTCTCGGTGAGGGCGAAGTCGTGCATGAGGAGCGTCCCGCCCATCGGGATCGTCCGGGTCGACCTCACCTTGCCGGCGGCGCTGATCACGACGTACTGGACATAGTCGGTGCTCTCGTCGTAGCTCACCGAGTGCAGCTCGCCGGTGGCCGGGTCGAGCTTGGTGTGGGCCGACATGGTCCCGGCCCAGGTGCCGTCGAAGTCGCAGGGCCCGATGGTGTAGAGCTCGTCGGTGAGTTCCTGCGGACGGGCGGTGCCCTCCTGCAGGGCGAGGGTCTTCCCGCGGAATCCGATCACGTTGATGTTGGAGGGGAAGTCGGTCTCGGCGGGGACGCCGCGCACCGGCTCGCCGAGTTTCTCGGCGGTCCCCTTCGCGCGGACCCAGCGGCTGCGGTACCACTCGGCCCTGCCGTCGCGGAGCCGGACGCCGTGGACCATCCCGTCGCCGGCCAGCCAGTGGTGGGCGAGCGGGTCCTCCAGCCCGAGCACGTTGGGCCCGTTGCGCAGCAGGCGGCCGGTCAGGTCCTTCGGGACCGTGCCGGTGACCGCCAGGTCGAACTCGGTCACCTCGAACGGGACCGGCGCGAACGGGCCTTCGAGGAAGGGGTTCCCGCCGTCGCCCTCGCGGGGCGCGGGCGTGGACGCCATGGCCGGGCCCGCGCCGAGCGCGGCGGCTCCGAACGCGGTGCCGGTGGCCAGCCCGGCGGCCAGGGCGTGGCGCCGGGACAGCCGGGGGGACGCCTGGCGGGGCGTCTGTGGGGACGTCTGTGGGGGCATCTGCTGGGACATCATTCACCTCCGAGGGTGACGAGACAAGACGTCTCGTTTCCAGGAGGCTAGGCCCGGGCCGGACCCCGGTCAAGACGAGTCGTCTCGTTTCCTATAAACTCGCTGGTCATGAGCACCGAATCCGCGAGTCCCCGCTACCGGAGCGAGCGCTCCCACAAGGCCATCCTCGACGCCGCGCTGCGCCTGTGCCTGGAGCAGGGCTTCGCCAGGACGAGCATGGACGCGATCGCCAAGGAAGCCGGGGTGGGCAAGCAGACGATCTACCGGTGGTGGCCGTCCAAGGCTGCCGTGCTGGTCGAGGCGATCCACCGGCAGAGCGCGGCGGCCACCGCGTTCCCGGACACCGATGACGTCCGCGCCGACCTGCGCCACCAGATGCTCGGGGTCGCGGAGTACTTCCGCACGACGGAGTCCTCGCCCTACCGGGAGGTCATCGGCGCCGCGCAGTCCGATCCGGCGGCGGCGCGGACCATCCTGGAAACGCTGGTCACCCCCCGCGTCCAGGACTGCCGGCATCGGTTGGAACGGGCGCAGCGGGAGGGGCAGATCCGGGCCGACGCCGCGCTGGACGACGTCGTCGAGCTCCTCTACGCCCCGTTCTACTACCGCCTGCTGCTCGGGACCCGTCCGACCGCGCCCGAGCAGGTCGACGACATCCTGGACCTGGTGTTCGACGGCCTCCGCCCGCGGGCCGAGGACCCCTCGCCCACGGAAGGCTGACTCCTGACGCACGAGCGCCGGAAACGCTCGCCCCGGGGCGTCAGGTCGTGGACGGACGCTCGCGGGGCGGGCGGCGACGGCGGCGGTGGCTGGTGTCGCAGAAGGGCTGGGTGCGGCTGCGGCGGCAGACGCACAGAGCCACCATGAAGCGGTCGGACGTCGCGGTCGTGCCGTCCGGAAGCTGGACCTCCACAGGTCCCTCGACCAGGATCGGGCCGTCGGGGTCGACGATCACCCGGCGGCGGTCAGCCCGTGGTTGGTCAGCCCGTGGTTCGGGTGCGGTCGGCACGGATCACCACCAGTTCCTCGTCGTCGGCGTGCGCGGTGAGCAGGCCCTGGCGGCGGAGGGTCTCGGCGCGGCCGCGCATGACCGGCCCGAAGGGGACGCGGCGGCGGGCGACGACGGAGGCCTTCAGCCCGCTGTCGCGCAGCGACGCCAGCGTGCGCTCCACCCCGCACAGCGCGGAGTGGACCATCATCAGCATGCCGCCGGGGGCCAGATGGCCGGGCGCGTGGGCGCAGATGCGGTCGAGCAGGTCGCGGCCGTCCGGACCGGCGTCCCACGCGCGGGCGCTGCCCCGCGCGACGCGTGGCAGGCCGGGGGCGGGCACGTACGGCGGGTTGGCGAGGATCACGTCGAACCGCTCCCCCGCCACCGGGGCCAGCAGGTCGCCGCGGTGCACCCGCACGGGCAGCCCGCGCAGCCAGGCGTTGGCCCGGGTGGCGAGGACGGCGCGGCGCGACACGTCCACCGCCGTCACCCGGCCCGCGCCGTTGCGCAGCGCGGCCATGGCGACCGCGCCGGTCCCGGTGCACACGTCGAGGACCCGCGCTCCGGGCGGCACCGCGGCCCTGCGCAAGGACTCCTCCAGGAGCATCGTGTCCCCCTGGGGGCGATAAACGCCAGGCAACCTCAGCAGCATCACGTCGCTCGGGGTACCCCTGCGATGTACCCCAAAACATACGGCCCCGCCCAGGCCGCGCCCTCGAAACGCCTGGTCACCGCGGCAATTGAGCCGGACCGCGCGACGCCGCAGCCGCGGCGCCCCGGCGCTTATCGCCCCTTCGCCGCGCGGGCCCGGATCGCCGCGGCGCCGTCGAGTCCGCCATCGGACGCGCCGCACGCCCTCCGCCTGACCGGGCTGCGGCGGGGTGGAATGATCTTCCCCGGCCGGTGCGTGCGAGGCCGCCACCGGCCTTCGAGTGCAGCAGGAGGATCCCCTTGTCCGAACCCACCTCCCTGGCCGAGGTCCGGGCGCGCATCGATGCCCTCGACGGCGAGCTGATCCGCCTGCTGGCCGGCCGGCAGGCTCTGGTCCGGCGGGCGGCGGCGTTCAAGGCCGACGAGCGGGCCGTCCGCGCGCCCGACCGGGTCGAGCAGGTCGTCCGGGCGGCGCGGGAGCGCGCGGTGGACGCCGGGCTGTCGCCGAGCGTGGCCGAGGCCGTGTGGCGCGCCATGGTCTCCGCCTTCGTCGAGCTGGAGCTGACCGAGCACCGTGCCGGGGGCTCCGAGGCGGACGCCGACACCGCCCGCTGAGGGAAGCGCGGAGCGCCCCGCCGGGTGGACGGGGCGCTCGGATTCGCGGCGGGCTCGCAGCGGGCTTTGCGAGGGCTCATAGGCGGGTTCAGGCCGTCGTCGCCTTCGGACGGCGCAGCAGGCCGATCGCCATGCCCAGCAGCCACCAGCTGAAGACGGCTCCCATCAGCGCGGTGGTGCCCCAGCCGTTGGCGGCGTAGAAGTGCGCGGGCGTGTTGCCGAAGAACAGCGACGGCATGAAGGCCAGGTTGACCAGCGCCAGGGCGCAGGTGAGCAGGCCCGCCCAGCGCGGCAGGACCGCCGTCCGGAGGATGGCGATGCCGACCGACCCCAGGAACATCGCCAGGAGCATCCGGCCGATGGTCCCGTAGAGGATGTAGGTGCCGTCGACCGTGACGGTCGGGTCGATCGGGTGGTCGGACGCGATCACCGCGCCCGCCTCCAGACCGGACGAGACCAGGGTGACGACGCCGTAGGCCAGGCCGGCGCTCCCGGCGAAGCGGCCGATCCAGGCGTTCTCCGGTGCCGCCTGGAGGACGAGTTCCCGGAACGACATCGCGAACGCCAGGACGAAGCCCAGCCCGAGGACGCCGATGAGCAGCCGGCTCAGGACGTTCGAGGCGGGCGGCGCGCCGGAGTAGACGAAGTAGAGCGGGACTTCCAGGAGGAGCGCCGCCGCGGCGGCGAGTCCGGCGGCTCCGGTGAGGCGGCGGGCGAGGGAGGTGTTCATCGCGTTTCCCATCAGCGTGTGTGTGGTGGAACGCCTTGAAGTCTTCGCCTTTCAGGAGCCCCGGGCAGTGGGCTTGGGCGCCCGGACCATGGGGGCCTGTATCCCCCTTCGCGAGTAGGCGTCGGCCCACACGCCGGTGCCCGAGACGCCTCACACGCCCGTCTCGGCCGGGCCGAAGGCGGATGCCGGGCGGAAGCCGAACAGGTCGTCATCAGCAGGTCCAAAGGCGGTTTCGGCCTGGAAAACCCGCGAATGGACGGGTGAGCCGGGGGTAGGGGCCGTTCACCACCCGCGGCCGGACGACGACGCGACCGACCGGCCGTGGCCCCCGCCAGGGGCGTCGGCACCTGCGCACGACACCGGACGAGACGAGGACGGCCTCCATGATCGACGACGGCTCGACGACCGGCGGCCCCGCCGCGCGCGGCTCGGGGCCGCCGGCGGCGGACGACTCCCTGACCTTCGTCGGCAACGCGACCACCATCATCAGGTACGCCGGCTTCACCCTGCTGACGGATCCGAACTTCCTGCGGCGCGGGCAGTACGCCTACCTGGGGTACGGCCTGCGCACCCGGCGCTTGAAGGATCCGGCGATGGAAGTGCGCGACCTGCCGCGGCTGGACGGGATCGTGCTGTCCCATCTGCACGACGACCACTGGGACCGGGTCGCCGAACGCGGCCTGGACCGGGAGCTGCCCGTCCTGACGACACCGGCCGCCGCCGGGACCCTCCGGGAGCGCGGGTTCGGCCGGGCGGACGGGATGGCGACGTGGGAGAGCCGGGACCTCGTCAACGGGAACCGGAAGGTGACCGTCACCGCCCTGCCGGGACGGCACGGGCCCGGCCCGCTGGCCCGGCTGCTGCCGCCGGTGATGGGGACGCTGCTGGAGTTCGGCCCGCTCTCCGGGCCGCCCGACCTGCGGCTGCTGATCAGCGGCGACACGCTCATGGACGACCGGCTCGCCGAGATCGCGCACCGCTGGCCCGACATCGACCTCGGCGTCGTCCATCTGGGCGGGACCCGGCTGCTCAACCTGGTCACCGTCACGATGGACGGCCGTCAGGGCGCCGACTGGGTCGAGACGGTGGGGTGCTCGGCGGTGGTGCCCGTCCACTGCGACGACTACACGGTCATGAAGTCGCCCCTCACGGACTTCCAGGCCGAGGCCGCGAAGCGCGGCCTGGCCAGCAGGCTGCGGGTGGTCGACCGGGGGCGCAGCCTCCCGCTGCGTCCGGTCCTGGCGAAGCGGTGACCGCACCTGGAAGCGCCTCGGCGGACGGCGCGGCACGCGGGAAGGGCGCGGTGATCGCAACCGCGGTCGCCAAGGCGGCGGCCGCACCGTTCGGCGTCGCCGCGCGAGTACGCGGCGCGCGGGCCCTCCATCCGCACGGGCACACTTACGAGGGACGGTTGCGCATCACCGACGCGGACCCCGGCGTCGTCCCACCCCGGACGCCGGTCCTGGGGCAGCCCGGGGAGCACGAGTGCCTGGTGCGCATCTCGAAGGCCATGTCCACGCCGGGACGCATCCCCGACATCCTGGGCATCGCGCTGCGCCTTCCCGCGGAGGACGGCCCGGTCGACCTGCTCTTCGCGTCAACGGGCTCGCCACCGGCGCTTCGGCATGTCCTTCTCCCCCGCGTCTCGTACACGCAGGGCGCCTTCACAACGCTCATGCCCTACAGCGTCCGCGGGCGGACACGCGTCCTGGCCCTGTTGCCCGCGACCCGGCGCGTCGCGCCCGTCGACCGCGACTCGCTGGACGCGGTGGTCGCCGCGTCCCCGCTGGCCTTCCGGCTGGCCGTGGCGCCTCTCGCGGGGCGCTGGGAGGTCTGCGGCACGTTGGAGGTCCGCCGCCCGCTGCTCGACCATCTTCCCGAGACCGAGGCGTTCGACCCGGAACTCCACAACGTCCCGGACCTGCGCCCTACGGGTCCTTTCCAGACGTTCCGCCGTCTCGCCTACGCCGCCTCCCGCCACGCGTCCGGCAGGAAGCTCCGCGCTCCTTCGACGCCCGCCCGTCCCTGACTCCAGGCGCCCGCCGCACCGACCGCCCCGGGCTCAGGCCCAGCGGTCGGCGTCCGGCAGGCGGGTGGCTGCGTAGCTGTAGACCGCGCACAGGAGCATCAGGGCGGAGGCCGTCCAGAGCGGGGTGGCCGGTGACACATTCCGGAGCAGCAACCCGCCCGACAGCGCGCCCAGCAGGAGGACCAGCACCGACGCGGTGCGCCGGCCGCGCCGGCGCGGGTTCAGGACCTGCGCGAACAGGGACGTCAGCGTGCTGGTCACCACGGTCGTCTTCAGGTCGATCGCGTTCACCCGGAGCACGACCGCGTTCTGCGCCCCCATGCCCAGCCCGAGGAGCGCGATCAGCACGAGCCGCAGCCGCACGCCCGGCACCGGGTGGACGGTCATGAGGACCGCCACGGTGACCGTCAGGGCGGCCTCGCACACGGTGGCCGCCGCCAGCACCAGCCCGCGATGCGGCGAGCGGCCGTGCCCGAGCCGTCCCCCTGCCACCGCCCCCACGCCGAACGAGGCGATCGCGAGGAGGGACCGGGGGGCCGAGACCGCCGTCGAGCCCGCCAGGCCGAGGCCGAGGAAGATGACGTTGCCCGTCATGTTCGCCACGAACACATTTCCGAGTGCCAGATAGCAGACCGAGTCCACCAGTCCGGTCACCAGGGTGAGCCCGATGAGGAGGAGAGGAAGCGGCCCGCTTTCGCCCTCCTCCGCTTCGCCTTTCACCGGCTGCCCGAAAAGGCGGCCGATCGGCCGGCGCCGCTCACCCCGGATAGAACTCCGTGTCGCTTCCCGCCGCCTGTTCCTTGTCGGTCATGCGCATCCGGAAGAGGCGGTCGACGACCTTGCCGATGGCAAAGGTGACGACGAAGGCATAGACCCCGACGACGATGACCGCGACGAGCTGTTTTCCCAGCAGCGACACTCCGCCGCCGTAGAACAGGCCCGCCGACCCGTATCTCCAGCCGGTGGCGAGGAATCCCAGGCCGAGCACCCCGACGATTCCCCCGGCGCCGTGGATGCCGGTGACGTCGAGCGTGTCGTCGTATCCGGCGACGAGTTTCAACTCCACCGCGTAGGTGCACACGAGTGCCGCGACGATCCCGATGACGAAGGCGCCGACGATGCTGACGAACGCGCAGGACGGGGTGATCGCGACCAGTCCCGCCAGGGCGCCGCTGGCCGATCCCATCCTCGTCAGGTGGCGGGTCCGGAACCATTCGGCGAGCCGCCAGGTGAGCATTCCGGCGCAGCCGGCGACCATCGTGCTCGTGAAGGCGCGGACGGCCAGCGCGCCGTCGTTCAGCGCCGATCCCGCGTTGAAACCGAACCAGCCGAACCACAGCAGGCCGAGCCCGAGCATCACGTACGGGACGTTCGCGGGACGCGGCCCGTCGCCTCGGCGGAAGGCGACGCCCCTGCCCAGGACGAGCGCCATCGCGAGCCCCGAGATGCCCGAGTTGAGCTCGACGACCAGGCCGCCGGCGAAGTCCATGACGCCCCACTTGGCGAGCCAGCCCGAACCGCTGAAGACCCAGTGCGCGATCGGAATGTAGACCAGGGTGACCCAGACGACCACGAACAGGATCCAGGGCCCGAACCGGGCCCGTCCCGCGATGGACCCGCTGATCAGGGCGACGGTGATGATGGCGAACGTCGCCTGGAAGCACACGTAGATGAGCGCCGGGATCCGGCCGTGCAGGGTGATCGGCGCGATGTCCCGGATCGCCCAGTTGCCCCAGCCGAACAGGCCGGCGTGGTCGGGCCCGAAGGCCAGCCCGTACCCGTAGAGGAACCACAGGACCGTCACCAGGCTGATGCAGATGTAGCTCATGTAGAGCATCGTCAGCAGGTTCTTCGAACGGACCATTCCGCCGTAGAAGAAGGCGAGGCCCGGGGTCATGAGGAGCACCATCGCGGCGCTCACCATCAGCCAGGCCGAATCACCGGTGTTCGAACCTAGTGGCATTCCCGAACCCCATCGCTTCCGAGCCCCATCACTTCAGACCCCGTCGTTTTCCGCGTGCCCCGTCGTTTCACCGCGCCCTCGGACGCGTGGGGACCCTGCCAGGTTGAATCACCGAGGGCGCGGCCCGGCAAACTCGACTTGAGAATGCTTGGCCCACCCTTGGCGAGGGGTGGCCATTTGTTGTCGAACCTTGCGTTTTTCCGATCTCGGCCCCGGGGACGCCTCATTCCGCGGCGGCGGGGACCGCCGCCTTTCGTTGCGGCGGTGGGCTCGGCTCGTCCGCCCGCCTGATCCGGGCGAGGGGGGTCGATGGCGTCGTCGTCGGCGCGGGAGGAAGGCGTGGGGCCCGAACGCGGTCCCGTCTCCGCCGGCGCGCGGGTCGTCCGGACGGTCCTGCGCGGCGTCGCCCAGGTCGACTTCCAGCCGAACCACTGGACGGGGCTCATCTTCCTCGTCGCCCTGTTCGCCGGCGGCTGGCGGTTCGGGGTCTTCGGGCTGCTCGGCACGGTCACCGCCACCCTCACCGCGTACCTGCTCGGCGCCGACCGGCACGGGATCGTCCTCGGCCTGGAGGGGTTCTGCGGCACCCTCGTCGGCGTCGCCCTGGTGCTCTACCTGGGGGCCGGATGGATGACCGCGGTGGTGGTCGTCGGCGCGGGCGTGGCCACCAGCGTCCTCACCTCCGCGACCACCGTCGTGCTCAAGCCGTACGGCCTGCCCGCCTTCACCGCGCCGTTCTGCATGGTCACCACCGTCATGGTGCTCGGCGCGCCGGCCTACGGCCGGGTGTGGGCCGGGCACCCCGTCACGCCCGCGCCGTCGGCGTCCCGCCCCGGCACCGCGATGAGCTGGACCGACGTCTGGCACGGCCTCCTCAACGGGGTCGGCCAGGTGTTCTTCCAGAACAAGTGGTACGTCGGCCTGGTCTTCCTGGTCGGCCTGGCCGTGTCGAGCCTGGCCGTGGCCGCGGCGGCGGCCGTGTCGAGCCTCATCGGGCTGCTGGTCGCCTGGGGACTCGGCGTGGCGGCGGCCGACATCGGCGCCGGGCTGTACGGCTACAACGCCGTCCTGACCGGGATCGCGCTCGCGGGGACGTTCCTCACGCCGAACCGGACCGGCCTCGTCTTCGCGGCGGTCGGGGCGGCGACCGCCGCCGCGCTGACCGCGGGCATCGGCAACCTGTTCACCGTCGTCGGCGGACACACGCTGACCTGGCCGTTCGTGCTGGTCACCTGGGTGTTCCTGGCCGCGGTCCCACTGTTCCCCAAGCTCCGGCGGCCCGCCTGACGGCCGCGGGGCCGAGCGCGTCCGGGCGGCACCGGGCAGAGAGGACCACTCATGAACCTGGCACCACGCGAGGTCGACAAGCTGATGATCTTCGTCGTCGCGGAGATGGCGGAGAGGCGCAGGCAGCGCGGCCTGAAACTGAACTACGGCGAGACGGTCGCCCTCATCAGTTCCGCGATCGTCGAGGCCGCGCGGGACGGCAGGTCGGTGGCCGACTGCATGGAGCTGGGCAAGCACATCGTCGGACCGGACGACGTGCTGCCCGGCGTGCGCGGGATGCTGAAGCTGCTGCAGGTCGAGGCGTCCTTCGACGACGGCACCAAGCTGGTGTCGTGCCATGACCCCATCGGCGGCGGCAGGTGACCCGGACCGTCCGCCCGGACCGTCCGGCCGCCCCGGCCCGCCGCCGCGACGTCATCGCGGTCGCGGGCCACGAGGCCCCGGCCCCGTCCGGCCCGGGCGGGCTGCCCGGCCCGCCTCGGGATCTGCCGCCCGGAGTGGACGGCTTCCACGCGCTCGGCCACCGGCTCGGGACCGCTCTCCAGGCACGTCCGTACGCCGTCGCGGTGCCGGTGACGCTCGGCCGCGACCCGGGCCTGGCGCCGGCGGCGGCGCAGGCGCTCGCCTGGGCCGCCCGCGACCGGCCGCCGGGCTCGTTCCTGCTGGCCGAGCCGCTCGGCACGGTGACGCACCTGGTCGGCTGGATCCGCTCGAAGGTCACCGAGGTGCTGCGCGAGGGTGACTTCACCGGCGCCGTCCTGCTGGTCGCGCCGCCCGCCGATCCCGAAGCCGACGCCGAGCTGTTCAAGGTCGCCCGCCTGGTCTGGCAGTACCTGGCCGTCCGGTGGGTGGAGGTCGCCGTCACGGACGACGAGCCGGGCCTGGCCGACGGGGTCGAGCGCTGCCTGCGGCTGGGGGCAGGCGAGGTCGTGGTGGTGCCCGCGTCGCTGGCTCCTCCCCCGCCCTGCCCGGCGGGGAGCCGCCCTGCGGGGCCGCTGCTGGGAACCGCCGCGCTGGCCACGCTGATCGCGGAACGCGCCGTCGCGGCCGAACGGCGCTGGGAGCGGGACGGCGACGACGGCCTGCGCGTGAGGCCGCACCACACGCACGCGCACACCCACGAACACGGCCACGAACACGGTCACGGCCGACGTCAGGAGCCTGGCCGCACCGGAGAGCGGAGACTCCGCGCACTGCCCGACCCCACTACGGAAACGCCTGAAGGGACGCTCACCCATGGCTGACGACGTCTACATGTTCGGCGAGGGATCCATCGAGCTGAACGAAGGCCAGCGCCGGACGACGCTGACCGTCCAGAACACCGGTGACCGGGCCGTCCAGATCGGCTCGCACTTCCACTTCTTCGAGGTCAACCGGGCCATGAAGTTCGACCGCGAGAAGGCGTTCGGGATGCGCCTGGACATCCCCGCGGGCACCGCGGTCCGGTTCGAGGCGGGCGACACCAAGGAGGTCGCGCTCGTCGAGTACGGCGGGGGCATGCGCCTGGTCGGCTTCGCCGGCCTGCTCGACGGGAGCATCCGTTCCAAGGAGGCCCGGCGCGACGCGATCGCCAGGATGCGGGACCGCGGCTACACCGACGAGCCGGTGACCGCGCCCGCCGGAGGCGGCGCGGCGGCGGGCGCGGCGAAGGCGACGCCCCGGACCGAGAAGTCCGCCGCGAAGAAGACGGCCGCCAAGAAGGCGACGGCCAGGAAGGCGACGGCGAAGAAGGCGGCGGCCGGGAAGCGGGCGCCCGCCAAGAGCGCGAAGAGCGCCGGCGCCGCCAAGGGCGCGAAGACGGCCCAGGGCGCGAAGACTGCCAGGGGCGCCAAGGCCGCCGGGGCCCGGGCGCGGAAGGGCTGACGGCGATGACGAGGATCTCCCGCGAGCAGTACGCGAGCATGTACGGCCCCACCGTGGGCGACCGCCTCCACCTCGGGGACACCAACCTGGTGGTGGAGATCGAGTACGACTTCACCGAGGGCCACTACGGGGACGAGACCCAGTACGGCGGCGGCAAGACCGCCCGGGACGGCATGGCGGCCGACCCCGCCTCGCTGAACGCCACCACGGCCCTGGACACCGTGATCACCAACGTGGTGGTCATCGATCCGGTGCTCGGCGTGATCAAGGCTGACATCGGCATCAAGGACGGCCGGATCGCCGGGGTGGGCAAGTCCGGCAACCCGCACACCCAGAACGGGGTGGACCGGCGGCTGATCGTCGGCGTCGGCACCGAGGTGATCTCCGGGGAGAACCTGGTCGCGACCGCCGGGGCGATCGACACCCACGTGCACTTCGTCGCGCCGCAGCAGGCGCAGCACGCGCTGAGCAACGGGATCACGACCCTGGTCGGCGGCGGCACCGGCCCCGCGGACGGGACCCGCGGCACCACCTGCACGCCCGGGCCGTGGAACATCTCCCGCATCCTCCAGGCGTACGAGGACATCCCGATCAACATCGCGGTCTACGGCAAGGGCAACAACAGCCTGCCCGGCGCCCTGGACGAGCAGCTGCGCGCGGGCGCGGCGGGCCTGAAGGTGCACGAGGACTGGGGCTCGACGCCGTCGGTCATCGACTGCGCCCTGCGCGTCGCCGACGACCACGACGTGCAGATCACCATCCACACCGACACGCTGAACGAGGCGGGGTTCGTCGAGGACACGATCAGCGCGATCAACGGCCGGACGATCCACACCTACCACTCCGAGGGCGCCGGCGGCGGCCACGCGCCCGACATCCTGAAGATCACCTCGGAGCCGAACGTGCTGCCCGCCTCGACCAACCCGACGCTGCCGTACACGGCGGACTCGGTGGACGAGCTGCTGGACATGACGATGGTCTGCCACCACCTCAGCTACGACGTCCCCGAGGACCTGGCGTTCGCCGAGAGCCGCGTGCGGGCCGAGACGATCGCCGCCGAGACCGTCCTGCACGACCTGGGCGTCATCAGCATCGTCGGCTCGGACTCGCAGGCGATGGGGCGGGTGGGCGAGTCGTTCACGCGCACCTTCCAGGTCGCGCACCACTGCAAGGACAAGCGGGGCCCGCTGCCGGAGGACTCGGCGCGCAACGACAACCACCGCGTGCTGCGCTACCTGTCCAAGCTCACCATCAACCCGGCCCGGGCCAGCGGGCTGGCCGACACGATCGGCTCGCTGGAGGACGGCAAGCTCGCCGACATCGTGCTGTGGCCCGTGCACTCCTTCGGGGCCAAGCCGTTCATGGTCGTCAAGGGCGGGCTGATCAGCTGGGCGCAGATGGGCGACCCGAACGCCTCGCTGCCCACCCCGCAGCCGGTGTACCTGCGGCCCATGTACGGGGCGATGGGCAAGGCGCTGCGCGAGACGTGCGTGACGTTCATGTCGAGCGCCGCGATCGCCGAGGGCGTCCCCGAGCGGCTGGGCCTGGAGCGGCTGGTCCGGCCCGTCCGGCAGTGCCGGACGGTCGACAAGCGGCACATGATGTTCAACTCGTCGCTGGCCCAGGTCGAGGTGGACCCCGAGACGTACAAGGTCACCGTGGACGGCGAGCCGGCCACCATCGAACCGGCGTCGTGGCTGCCGCTGAACCGGCTCTACTACATCGCATGAGCCGCCGGGCCCCGGAGACGGGCGGTGGGCTGCACGCGCTGCTGGCGCAGCTCCAGCTCACCGACTCCGGCTTCCCCAGCGGCCTCTACACGCTCTCGCACGGCGTGGAGGGCTATCTCCAGGCGCGGATCGTCGAGCCGGACGGGCTCCACGGCCTGGTGTCCGAGCTGGTCCGGGCCGCCGGGACGGCCGACGCGGCGGCTCTCGCGCTGACGCACCGCGCGGTCGCCTCGGGCGACTGGGACGAGGTCGTGGAAACCGACCGCAGACTGCACGCGATCAAGCTCAGCCGGGAGCAGCGCACCGCCTCGGTGCGGACGGGCCGGCAGGTCCTCGGCCTCGCCGGTCCGGCGTTCGCCTCGGGACCGGCCGCGCGGCTCGGCCGCCTGGTCGCCGGCGGCGTGACGCCCGGCAACCACGCGGTCGTGGTCGGAGCGTCGTGAGGTAGCCGTCGTCGTCGAGCTCGCCCAGGTCTCCGGTGCGGAACCAGGC
>NZ_JBFAOF010000082.1:0-14823 GCF_040675125.1 Spirillospora sp. NPDC049652
CGAGTTCCTGACCGCGGTGGGCGCCGATCCGGAGGCGGCGGAGCCGGTGGCGCGGGACGCGTCCACCGAGACCCTGGTCGCGCTGCGGGTCGCCTACCGGAGGCGGATCCTCATGCTCGCCGCGCGGGACCTGACCGGCGAGCTCGACGTCGCCGAGGTCGCGGCGGCGCTGGCGGACCTCGCGGCCGCCGCGCTCGCGGCCGGGCTGGCCGTCGCGCGCGCGGAGGTCCCCGGGCACGACGCGTGCCGCCTCGCCGTGATCGGGATGGGCAAGTGCGGCGGACGCGAGCTGAACTACGTCAGCGACGTCGATGTGATCTTCGTGGCGGAGGTGCGCGAGGGGTGTCCCGAGGACGCCGCGCTGCGCACCGCCGCGCGGCTGGCCGCCGCCGCCATGCGGGCGTGCTCGGCGAGCACCCCGGAGGGCGCGCTGTGGGAGGTGGACGCGGCGCTGCGCCCCGAGGGCAAGGCGGGGCCGCTGGTCCGGACGCTCGCCAGCCACCGCGCCTACTACGAGCGCTGGGCCAAGACGTGGGAGTTCCAGGCGCTGCTCAAGGCGCGTCCGGTCGCCGGGGACGCCGAGCTCGGCGCGCGGTACGCCGCGACGATCGGCCCGATCGTGTGGCACGCCGCCGAGGGGGAGAGCTTCGTCGAGGACGTCCAGGCGATGCGCCGCCGGGTCGAGGCCGACCTGAACCGGCGCACCGCCGAGGCCGGGCGGCAGCTCAAGCTGGGGCCGGGCGGGCTGCGCGACGTCGAGTTCGCCGTCCAGCTTCTGCAGCTCGTCCACGGCCGCTCGGACGAGTCGCTGCGGGCCCCCGGCACGCTGGACGCGCTCGCCGAGCTGTCCCGCGGCGGCTACGTCGGGCGCGACGACGCCGCGGCGCTCGCGTCCGCCTACCGGTTCCTGCGCCGCGTCGAGCACCTGGTCCAGCTGCACCGGCTGCGCCGCACCCACATGGTCCCGGACGACCCCGCCGACCTGCGCCGCCTCGGCCGCGCCCTCGGCCTGCGGACGGACCCGGTGGGGGAGTTCACCGCGCTGTGGCGGCGGCACGCGCGCGAGGTCCGCCGCCTGCACGAGAAGCTGTTCTACCGTCCGCTGCTGCGCGCCGTCGCCCGGCTCCCCGAGGAGGAGGCGCGGCTCACCCCGGACGCGGCCCGCACCCGCCTGGAGGTCATCGGCTACCGCGACCCGGCCGGGGCGCTCCGGCACATCGAGGCGCTCACCTCCGGGGTGACGCGCCGCGCCGCGATCCAGCGGACGCTGCTGCCGGTCATGCTCGGCTGGTTCGCCGACGCCCCCGACCCGGACGCGGGGCTGCTCGGCTTCCGGCAGGTCAGCGACGCGCTCGGCGCGACCCCCTGGTACCTGCGCCTGCTCCGCGACGACGTGACCGTGGCCGAGCGCATGGCGCACGTCCTCGGCTCCAGCCGCTACGCCACCGACCTGCTGCTGCGGGCGCCCGAGGCCGTCGCGATGCTCGGCGGCGACACCGACGGCGGGCTCCGGCCGCGTCCGGTGGCGGCGCTGCGCGCCGAGGCCCTGGCGGCGGTCCGGCGACGGGCCGGAGCCGGTCCGTCGGCGGAGGACGCGGTGTCGGCGGTCCGGGCCGTCCGGCGGCGGGAGCTGTTCCGCGTGTCGGCCGCCGACGTGCTCGGCCTGCTCGGCCCGGTCGAGGTCGGCGAGGCGCTGACCGGCATCGCCGCCGTCACCCTCGACGCCGCGCTGGAGGCCGCGGTGGACAAGATCGAGGTCGAGCGGCGCGGCCCGCTGCCGACCGCCGTGGCGATCGTCGCGATGGGCCGCTTCGGCGGGCACGAGCTCGGCTACGGCAGCGACGCCGACGTGATGTTCGTGCACGACCCGAAGCCCGGCGCGGACGAGCGGGACGCCGCGTCGGCCGCGTCCGCCGTCGCCGCCGAGCTCCGGCGGCTGCTCGCGCTGCCCGCCGCCGACCCGCCGCTCCAGATCGACCCCGACCTGCGTCCGGAGGGCAGGTCCGGCCCGCTGATGCGCACCCTCGCGTCCTACGCCGCCTACTACGCCCGCTGGTCGGAGCCGTGGGAGAGCCAGGCCCTGCTCCGCGCCGACCCGCTGGTCGGCGACCCCGGGCTGTGCGAGCGGTTCCGCGAGGTGATCGACCCGGTCCGCTGGCCCGAGGACGGCGTGGACGAGGACGCCGTCCGGCAGATCCGGCGGCTGAAGGCCCGGATGGAGTCCGAGCGGCTGCCGCGCGGCGCGGACCGCCGGCTGCACCTGAAGCTCGGCCCCGGCGGCCTGTCGGACGTCGAGTGGGTGGCCCAGCTGATCCAGCTCCGGCACGCCCACGAGATCCCGGCGCTGCGCACCACCCGCACCCTCGCCGCCCTGGACGCGGCCGTCGCCGCCCGCCTGCTCGACGCCGGCGACGCCGCGGAGCTCGCCGAGGCGTGGTGCCTGGCGACCCGGATCCGGTCCGCGATCGTGCTGGTCCGGGGCCGTCCGTCCGATCTGCTGCCGACCGACCACCACCACGAGCGGAGCGCGGTCGCGCAGGTCCTCGGCTACCCGGCCGCGGGCGACCTGCTGGAGGACTACCACCGGCACGCGCGCCGCGCCCGCGCCGTCGTCGAGCGCGCCTTCTACGGCGCCACCTGACGTGACGGCACCCGGACGCGGGCCCCGCCGTACGCCAGCGTCAGGCCGAGCGCCGACGCCGCCGCGCCGCCCGCCGCGTCCAGCAGGTAGTGGTTGGCGGTGCCCATGATCACCATGATGGTCGCGACCGGGTACAGGACGGCGAGGACGACGGCCCAGCGGCGGCGGGTGATCGAGATGATCGCGGCGGCGCACCACAGCGACCAGGCGGTGTGCATGGACGGCATCGCCGCGAACTGGTTGGAGACCGAGGCGGTCGGGCCGGTGGTGTAGATGCCCCAGGTGCCGAAGCTGACGACCGTGTCGGTGAAGCCCGCCAGCATGCGCGGCGGGGCCAGCGGGTAGAGCCAGAAGCCGAGCAGCCCGATGAGGGTCAGGAAGAGCAGCGCCGCGCGGTGCACCCGGTACGGCCCGGGATGCCGCCAGTACAGCCAGACCAGCACGCCCACCGTCATGACGAAGTGCATGGTCGAGTAGAAGTAGTTCGCCGGGACGGCGATCCAGGAGTGCCCGAGGAACAGCCGGTTCAGCGCGTACTCGACGTCCAGGCCGCTCCGGGCCTCGGCGACCAGCAGCTCATGGCCGTGCTGGAGGGCGAGGGCGCGCTCGGCGGGGACCAGGTTCCGGGTGAACTCGTAGGCGAAGTAGCAGATCAGGACGATCGCGAGTTCGGGCCACAGGCGCGGCCTGACGGGCCCGGCGTCCGGCTCGGGGAGCCCCGCCGGGCCGGGACCGGTTCCGGAGAGGTCCGCCGTCCTGGCCATGACCCGAGCATCTCAGACGCGCTCCGCCGACCCCGCACCGGCCACGGTGCGAAGTCGAACCATTACTCTCGTGCGACCCGCCCGCGCCTTCGATCCGGCCCGTTCCCGGGCCCGCAGCAGCACCTCCGGCGGCCGCCGGTACAGCACCCAGGACAGCGCCAGCGACCCGATGATCAGGGCGATCCCGATCACCGCGTCCAGGATGTAGTGGTTCGCGGTGGACAGGATCACGAGCACGGTGGTCACCGGGTAGGCCACGCCGACCGCCTTCACCCACTTCTGGGCGCCCAGCCGGACCAGCACGAACCCGCACCACAGCGACCAGCCGGCGTGCATCGACGGCATCGCCGCGTACTGGTTGGTCATCGTCCCGGCCGAGTCGCCCGAGTAGAGCCCCCAGGAGTGCAGCGCGGTCACCGGGTCGACGAACCCGGCGCTGCCGAGGAAGCGCGGCGGGGCCAGCGGGTACAGCCAGAACCCGATCAGCGCCAGCCCGGTCGCGATCATCACCGCGGCGCGCAGCCAGCGGTACTCCAGCGGCCGGTACCGGTACAGCCACACCACCAGGCTGAGCGTCACCACGAAGTGCATGCTCACGTAGAACATGTTCGCGGCCTTGGCCAGCGCGGGGACCTCCAGCAGCCACCGGTTGAGGTCGAGCTCCACGTCCACGCCGAGCGCGCGCTCCAGGGACAGGATGTCGCGCGCGTGCTGGAACGCCGGGCCGGTGCCGTCCTGGACGAGGATGATCCGGGTCAGCGTGTAGGCCGTGTAGAACAGCGCGATCAGCACGAGCTCGCGCCAGAGCGGCGGCGCGCCGGCGGAACCGGAGAACGTGCGGACGGCGCGCGCGAACCGGGTGACGCGGCCGGCGGGCCGGCGTGCGGGCGCCGAACCCTGCCGGGGCAGGGGGACGCGCCCGGCCGGGGCGTCGGTCACCTCGGCCTGGCCGCGAGGAGCTGCTGGGGCGGTTTGGGCCATGCTACCTATCTTTGCCGCGCGGCCACCCGGTTGAGATCACCGCGACGAATGGTCTTCATCTCAGACTTGAGTAGTACGCCTCGGCGGGGAAATCCGGACTTCAGGGTGAGGAGCCCCGGCACCCGGAGACGGCGCGAACTCGACGTGATCGGGAGTCAGCATAGGAGGCCAGGGGTAGGTCATGGATCGCCCCCCGCGGAACCACTGGGGGGACGAATGTTGCATATGGTGCCTCTGAGGCATGTCGGGGTGGCAACCGCCCTCGCTCTGACCGTTTTCGGACCGTCCGGATGCGGGGGAGCGGACTCTTCGCATTCGACTCCCGGCATGGCCGCGGGCCTCACCTCCGGTGCGCCGGGCGGCACTCCCGGTTCGCCGGGCGTCACCCCCGCGAGCTACCCGCCGCTGCCCGCCTCCATCACCGGCCAGCGCCCGTCCTGGGGTCCGTGCACCGCGCTTCCCACCAACCCGCCGGTCAACACCGGGCAGAACGGCGTGCCGCAGTGCGCCACGATCAAGGCGCCGCTCGACTACTCCAACCCCGGCGGACCGGCGGTCGACCTGTCCCTGCTCCGCTTCCCCGCCACCGACCAGGCCCACCGCATCGGCTCCCTGCTGTTCAACTTCGGCGGACCCGGCGCGTCGGGCACCGACACCCTCGCCCAGTCCGCGGGGCAGTTCCAGGGCCTCGGCAAGCGGTACGACCTGGTCGGCTTCGACCCGCGCGGCGTCACCCACAGCACCGCGGTCACCTGCCTGGACGACCGCGCCCTCGACCGCTACGTCGCCATCGACACCTCGCCCGACGACGCGTCCGAGGAGAAGGCCCTCACCGCCGGGGGCACCGCCTTCGCCCGCGCCTGCTCCGAGCACTCCGGCGGGCTCCTGCCGCACGTCGGCACCGTCTCGGCCGCCCGCGACCTGGACGTCATCCGGGCGGCGCTCGGCGACGCGAAACTGCACTACTTCGGCCTGTCCTACGGCACCGAGCTCGGCGCGAACAACGCCCACCTGCTTCCCGGCAACGTCGGACGGTTCGTCCTCGACGGGGCCGTGGACACCAAGATCAGCCCGGTCGACCTCTCCCTCCAGCAGGCCGCCGCCTTCCAGCGCGCCCTCGGGAACTTCGCCGCCTACTGCGCGCGGCTCGGGGCGGCGCAGTGCCCGGTGGGCACGAGCAAGGACGAGGTCGTCGCGGCCACCCGGAAGTTCGTGGACGGCCTGGACGCCCGCCCTCTCCCCACCAACCAGCCGGGCCGCCGGCTCACCCAGTCCCTGGGAGAGCTCGGCGTCGCCGCGGCCCTGTACGACCAGGCCAGCTGGAAGATCCTCGCGCGGGCGCTCGCCGACGGGGCCCGGGGCGACGGCAGCCTGATGCTCGCGCTCGCCGACTCCCAGACCGGCCGCGACGAGAAGGGCCACTACTCCAACTTCCTCGCCGCCAACACCGCCATCGGCTGCGCCGACACCACCCAGCGGCAGACCGTCCAGGACGTCCGGCGGGAGCTGCCGAGGTTCCGCAACGCCTCGCCGGTCTTCGGCCCGGCCCTCGCCTGGGGCCTGCTCACCTGCACCGGCTGGCCCTACAAGGGGAGCGACGCGGGGCAGGAGGTCTCCGCGCCGTCCGCCGCGCCGATCCTGGTCGTCGGCAACGAGGGCGACCCGGCCACTCCCTACGCCTGGGCCCCCGCGCTGACCAGGGAGATCGGCGGTAACGCCGTCCTGCTCAGCCTCAAGGGGCAGGGCCACACCTCGTACCTCACCGGCAACCGCTGCGTCGTGGACACCGTGGACCGCTACCTCCTGGACGGCCAGGTCCCCAGGAACGGAACCAGATGCACCTGACCCGCCCGCCGGGCGGCGGGTGAGCGCGCACTCACCCCTGGACGCACGAACACCCATGGACGGTGAGCATCCACTCACTGCCCATGGGTGTTCACTCACCCTGGGTGGCTATTCGACCGGGACGACCTGCTCCACGGTCATCGGCTCCTTGAGCGCGTTGCCGACCGTGCAGTACCTCTCGTGCACCCGCGCGGCCACGGACCGCAGCACCTCGGCGGCCTCCTCGTCGCCCTCGGGCAGCTCCACGTCATAGGTCACCGTGATCGTGCCGAGCCTGCTGGTCTCGACCTTCTCCGCCTTCACGTCCGCGGCGAGCTTCGCCATCCGGTGCCCGCGCTTGGCGGTCAGCGGCTCCACCGTGACGAGCTCGCACCCGGCCAGCGCCGCCAGCATCAGTTCGACCGGGGTGAACACCCCGTCCTGGTCCCCGGTCCCGATCGCGACCGACGCGCCACGCGCGTTCGTCCCGACGAACCCGCCGTCCGCCGTCCGCTCGACCCGCACCTCGGCCATGGCGCTCTCCTTGATCGTTTCGCCGTTCGTCCATGCCAACACGGAGCGCCCCCGAGAAGTTCCCGGAGGCGCTCCATGACGACAAACTATGACGAACCGGCTCCGCCACCGCGATCCGAGGCCCCCCCGACGAGGCCGCCCGACGGCCCACGGCACGGTCGCCCGACGGCCTATGGCAGGGGCAACCGACGGCCCACGGCAGGGTCACCCGAGGGGACCCCTCGCCGCTTCGACGGCCCACGTCGTCGCCACCGCGACGGCCCACGTCGTGGTCGATCCGGGGTCACACGTCGTAGTACAGCTCGAACTCGTGGGGGTGCGGCCGGAGGCGGATCGGGTCGATCTCGTGCTCGTGCTTCATCGCGACGTAGGTCTCGATGAGGTCCGGGGTGAAGACGCCGCCCTCCAGCAGGTAGTCGTGGTCGGCCTCCAGCGCGGACAGCACGGCCTCCAGCGAGCCCGGCACCTGCGGGATCGCGCGGGCCTCCTCCGGCGGGAGCTCGTAGAGGTCCTTGTCCACCGGCTCGGCGGGCTCGATCTTGTTCTTGATGCCGTCCAGGCCCGCCATGAGCATGGCGGAGAACGCCAGGTACGGGTTGCAGGACGGGTCGGGCACCCGGAACTCGACGCGCTTGGCCTTCGGATTCGAGCCGGTGATCGGGATCCGGATGCAGGCGGACCGGTTGCGCTGCGAGTACACCAGGTTCACCGGCGCCTCGAAGCCCGGCACCAGCCGGTGGTAGGAGTTCACGGTCGGGTTGGTGAACGCCAGCAGGGACGGCGCGTGCCGGAGCAGGCCGCCGATGTAGTGCCGGGCGTTGTCCGACAGGCCCGCGTAGCCGACCTCGTCGTAGAACAGCGGCGAGCCGTCCTTCCACAGCGACTGGTGGCAGTGCATGCCCGAGCCGTTGTCGCCGAACAGCGGCTTCGGCATGAAGGTGACGGTCTTGCCCGCCGCGCGCGCGACGTTCTTGACGATGTACTTGTAGAGCATCAGGCTGTCGGCCGTCCGCAGCAGCGTGTCGAAGCGGAAGTCGATCTCCGCCTGGCCCGCCGTGCCGACCTCGTGGTGCTGCATCTCGACGTGGATGCCCGATCGCAGCAGCTGCTCGACCATCTCCGACCGCAGGTCGGTGTAGTGGTCCATCGGCGGGACGGGGAAGTAGCCGCCCTTGTACGGGGGCTTGGCGCCCAGGTTCCCCGCCGGCTCCTCGCGGCCGGTGTTCCACGCGCCCTCGACCGAGTCGAGGTAGTAGTAGCCGGCGTTGGCGCGGGTCTCGAACCGGACGTCGTCGAAGATGTAGAACTCGGCCTCGGGCCCGAAGTAGCAGGTGTCGGCGATGCCGGTGCCGCGCAGGTAGTCCTGCGCCTTCTTCGCCACGTTCCGCGGGTCGCGGCTGTACGGCTCGCCGGTCAGGGGGTCGTGCACGAAGAAGTTGAGGATCAGCGTCTTGTGCTGCCGGAAGGGATCCAGCACCGCCGTCCCCGGATCGGGGAGCAGCAGCATGTCGGACTCGTGGATCTCCTGGAAGCCGCGCACCGACGAGCCGTCGAACATCAGCCCCTCGGTGAAGACGCCCTCACCGAAGCTCTCCACCGGGAAGGTGAAGTGCTGCATCTTGCCGGGAAGGTCCACGAACCGGCAGTCCACGAAGCGGACGCCTTCGCGGTCGATGTAGTCCAGGACCTCTTTGGCGCTGCTGAACATCCAGCCTCCTTGGGGGTGTTCTCGGCTCCGGGCAGGCTCTCAGAGCGCCGTTTCCCGGCCGTGTCCCATGTGTTTCGACTGTGTTAAGCGTCACTGGGTGATGTCCGTCACGCCCGCCGGAAACGCCCGCGCCGACCCGCATCCCGGCCGGTCCGGGGACCGGATAGCGTAGGGCCATGGCAAGCGGTAAGCAGCGGGAGTCCACCGGCCCCAGGTGGACGCAGACGTGGCTCGGCGGCGCGGCGTCCGCCGGGGTCGACCTCGGCACGCCCGGGGGACGGCTGGGGCTGCCCAAGGAGGGCCCCGGCTCGGTCGCGACGTACGGCCGGCGGATCGCCGCCCTGCTGTTGGACCTGGTCGTCGGCGCGCTGGTCGGCGCCGCGTTCGCCGCCGCTCTGCACTGGAGCCCGGCGACCCGCTCGCTGGCCAACACGGCCGTGTTCGCGGTCATGGTGTGGCTGCTGACCGCCACGCTCGGCACGACCATCGGCAAGAAGCTGGTGGGGCTGCGCGTCGTCCGGCTGGACGGCCGCCCGGTCGGCTTCGGCTGGGCCCTCGCCCGGACGGTCCTGCTCGTCCTGGTCGTGCCCGCGCTGATCTGGGACCGCGACCACCGAGGCCTCCACGACCGCGCCGCCAACACCGTAGTCGTCCGGTCCTAGAGCCTCCCGCTCCGGCGCGAAGACCCAGAACATAGGAAACGGGAGGGCTCCCCCAGCTGGGGGGAGCCCTCCCGTTCGGTGTTTCGCGGTAGGGGGCCGCGGGGGCGGCCGGAGGGGGTCAGCGCGTCTTCGGCTTCGGGCCGCGCGGCATGCGGGCGCCCTTGGGCATCGGGCCCTTCGGCATCTGCATCGCCCGGGGCAGGGCCGCCAGACGGCTGTTCACATCGGCGACCTGCGCCTTGGTCAGGTTGCGGGGCAGCTTCATCAGGTGCCGCTGGAGCTTGTCCACCGGGATCTGGCCCTCTTCGTCCCCGACCTGGATGTCATAGATCGGCACCGACGGCACGGCGCGCGAGATGCGCTTCTTCTCCGCGCCGAGCAGCTGGCCGACGCGGCTGCGCGGGCCCTCCGAGACGATCACGACGCCGGGACGGCCGACCGCCCGGTGCACCATGTCCAGGTTGCGGTTGCCGGACACGGCCTCGGTGACCGTCCAGCCGCCGCGCACGTTCTTCAGCACCGCCGCGGCCGCGCCCGGCTGCCCGGCGATCACCGAGTACTGGGCGCGCTGCGCGAGCTGGCCGAACACGACCATGCCGACCGCGACCGCCGCCAGGATGCCCAGCGGGACGAAGAACCACAGGCTGCCGACGAACCACCCGATGGCGACGACGACGACCAGGGCCCCGAGCGCGGAGGCGAACACGATCGGGAGGGCCTTGGGGTTCGCCTGGTGGAGCACCTGGGCGACCATGCGGATCTGCTTGAGGCGGCCCGGACGCTCCTGGGCCCCGTCCGTGGGCTTCTTCGACATGTTCCTAAGGATAATGGTCGCCGTCAGCGCTCTCGCGCCTCGACGGCCTGCTTGTAGAGCCGCCCGGCCCGGTAGCTGGACCGGACGAGCGGGCCGGACATGACCCCGGCGAACCCGATCTCCTCCGCCTCGGCCGACAGCTCGACGAACTCCTCCGGCTTCACCCAGCGCTCGACCGGGTGGTGCCGCGGCGACGGCCGCAGGTACTGGGTGATCGTGATCAGCTCGCAGCCCGCCGCGTGCAGGTCGCGCAGCGCCTCGGAGACCTCCTCGCGGGTCTCGCCCATGCCGAGGATGAGGTTCGACTTGGTGACCAGGCCGTCCTCGCGCGCCCGGGTGATGACCTCCAGCGACCGCTCGTACCGGAAGCCGGGGCGGATCCGCTTGAAGATGCGCGGGACGGTCTCGACGTTGTGCGCCAGCACCTCGGGCCGCGACGAGAAGACCTCGGCGAGCTGGCCGGGGTCGGCGTTGAAGTCGGGGATCAGCAGCTCGACGCCGCAGCCGGGGACGGCCGCGTGGATCTGCCGGACGGTCTCGGCGTACAGCCAGGCCCCGCCGTCCTCCAGGTCGTCGCGGGCGACGCCCGTGACGGTCGCGTACCGCAGGCCCATGGCGGCCACGGACTCGGCGACCCGGCGCGGCTCGTCCCGGTCGAACTCGGCGGGCTTGCCGGTGTCGATCTGGCAGAAGTCGCAGCGCCGCGTGCACTGGTCGCCGCCGATGAGGAAGGTGGCCTCGCGGTCCTCCCAGCACTCGAAGATGTTGGGACAGCCCGCCTCCTGGCAGACCGTGTGCAGACCCTCGGACTTCACCAGCTGGGTCAGCTCGCGGTACTGCGGGCCCATCTTCAGCCGGGTCTTGATCCAGTCCGGCTTGCGCTCGATGGGGGTCTGGCTGTTCCGTACCTCGATGCGGAGGAGCTTGCGCCCCTCGGGAGTCGCCGTCGTCACCCCCACAGGGTACGTCCCGATCTCCAGGGGCCGCACCTCGGCCGTCCCCGGCCGCCCCCGGGCCCGCTCCGTCCCGTCCCCGGCCGCCCCTCCGCCCGGCTCCGTCCCGTTCCCGGGCCCGCAGGGGGACGGCAGGGGCGGATTCCCGCGTTTCCCCCCTGCGTACCGGTCGATCTCTTAGGGTGACTGCCTGTTGTCGCACGAATCGCAAGTGGAGAGTAGGACCGCCGTGGGTCTCGCGTTGTCGTATCTGAGGGTGCCGCCCGTGGTCGCAGGGGAGAGCGACCCTGCGCGGATGGCGGCCGCGCTGTTCGGCGCACGGGGCTTCGGGCGGGACGTCCGGGACGGCCGGGCCCTCGATCTGGGCGGCGACTGGCAGGTCCTGCACTGGGCCCTCACCGGCGACGCCTGGGACGGGCGGCAGCCCGAGGCGGACGTGGTGTGCGGCGGCCGCCTGCTCACCGAGGACGGCGCGGACGCGTCCGGCGCGGACGTGATCTACCTCGCGCCCGAGCGGGTCAAGGCCGCCGCCGCGCATCTCGACACGACCGGGTTCGCATCCCTTCCAGGCAGGCTGGAGGCGGCGGCGATGCGCGCGGCGGGCGTCCAGGACGCGGACGTCCCGGACCCGGAGGCCAGGCTGCGTCCCGCCTACGCGCGCCTGTCGGAGTTCTTCCGCGCGGCGGCGGGCGAGGGCCAGGCCGTCTTCAAGGTCCTCCGCAGGGAGTCCTGACCCGGAAGGGCCGACAGGTCCAGGGCGCCGCCGCGCGCCGGCGGCGGACGGGCCGGGGCCGGGCGGTCTAGAGCGAGAGCTGGGCGGTGGTGCGGTGCAGCACCGTGTCCGCGCCGAGCAGGGCGCCCAGGTGCCGTTCGACCAGCGGGACGACCTCGGCGACGGTGACCGGGCGGCCGAGCTCGGCGCTGAGGCTGGTGGAGCCGGCGTCCCGGATGCCGCACGGGACGATCCGGTCGAACCAGGACATGTCACAGTCGCAGTTGAGCATGAAGCCGTGCATGGTCACGCCGCGCGAAACCCGGATCCCGATGGAGCCGATCTTGCGGTCCGGGACGCCGCGGACCCAGAGCCCGCTGCGGCCCTCGACCGTGGTCGTGGCCAGCCCGAACTCGGCGCAGACGGCCATCATCATGCGCTCCAGCAGCCGGACGTAGGCGACCACGTCCACCGGGTCGGGCAGCCGCAGGATCGGGTACCCGGTCAGCTGCCCCGGCCCGTGCCAGGTGATCTTGCCGCCGCGGTCCACCTCGACGACCGGGGCGCCCGGGTCGCCGAACGGCCGGTCCAGCGGCTCGGTGCGCTTGCCCGCGGTGTACACCGGCCGGTGCTCCAGCAGCAGGACGGTGTCGCCGATCTCGTCGTCGGCCCGGCGCGCGTGGGTGCGGCGCTGGAGCTCCCAGCCCGCCTCGTACTCCACGGCAGCGGCGCCGAACCCGGCGTGGACCACGGTCAGCGCGTCGATGTCGAACGCGGGGAGGGACGGCGTGTCCGCGTCGCCCGCGGGTCCGGTCTCGGCCGGACGGGCCTCGGCGGGACGAAGGTCGATGGTGCGGGGCTTGGCGGGGAGGGCCTCGGTGGTACCGGCCTCGGCGGGACGGCCGGTGCCATGAGCCGCGCCGCGTACGTCAACATCGCTCACGTCCGTCAGCCTATGCCCCTACTCGCGGGTCAGGAGCCGGGGATCGATCCGGGTCTCCTTGACCCGGCCGGGGCCGTCCGCGTCGATCCGGTACGCGCCCTTGCCCTCGGTGAACGTGACCGCCTGGACGAACTCGGTGCCGACGTAGTGCAGCGCGGTGTCCTCGTCTGCCGCGTAGCCGCCGGGCAGCGCGCCCTCGCCGACCAGCCGCTGCAGCAGCGGACGGCGCTGCGGCTCGCTGTCGTAGTGCACGCCGCAGGAGTAGGGAAGCAGGCCGAGCCCGCCGGAGAACCCCCGCAGCTCGGGCCCGAACGAGTCGGTGTTGCCGCCCATGTGCCAGCAGAGGGCCCCGGCGCTCTGCCCCGACAGCACCACGCCCTCGTGCCACGCCTCGCGCATGATCTCGCCGAGGCCGTGCACCTGCCAAAGCGCCATGAGGTTGGCGACGCTGCCGCCGCTGACGTAGATCAGGTCCTGGGAGAGCAGGTGCTCGCGCATGTCGGCGACGTTCGGCATCGGGAACACCGCCAGGTGGCTGACCTCGGCGTCCAGCTCGGCGAACGCGGAGTAGAACCGGGCGATGATCTCGGCGGAGTCGCCCATCGCGGTGGCCAGGAAGCACAGCCGCGGCCGGTCCTGGCCGGTCAGGTCGCAGGCGTAGCGGAGCAGCGGACTCGGCGAGACGCCCTGCCGGGCGTTCCGGATGAAGCTTCCGCCGCCGATCGCGAGGATGTGCGGCTGGCCGTCCGTGCTCATCTGCTGGCCCCTCCCGGTGGTCGCGCGTCAACGATCACCGTACGGCCCGCGATCGCCGGCACGCGTCTTTTTGAAGATTCTTGGCAAGGCCGCGCCCAGTTCGGGGTCGGTGTATCGGAAACCGGCGCCCGCGAGCCGCCGGGGGACGACCCGCTGCCCCGGCAGGATGGCCTCCTCGGCGAACCCCGGCAGGACCGTACGCAGCGCGAACGCCGGGACGGGCAGGGGAGTGGGCCGGTGCAGCGCCCCACCGAGCAGCCGCGTGAACTCCGCGTTGGTGACCGGGTTCGGCGCGGTCAGGTTCACCGGCCCCGACAGGTCGCCGTCGATCAGGAAGCGCAGGGCGGCGACCTCGTCCTCCAGGGAGATCCAGCTCCAGTACTGGCGGCCCGACCCGAGCCGTCCGCCCAGCCCGAGCCTGTACAGCGGCAGAAGCTTGCCCAGCAGTCCGCCGTCCGCGCCCAGCACGTGGCCGGTGCGCGCGATCGCCACCCGCGCGCCCGCGTCGGACGCGGGCGACGCCGCGTCCTCCCAGGCCCGGACGACCTCGGCGAGGAAGCCGGCGCCGCTCGGCGCGTCCTCGTCGACCTCCCGGTCGCCCGTGTCGCCGTAGAAGCCGATCGCCGACCCCGAGACCAGCACCGGGACCCCCGCGTCGGCGACGGCCCGCGCGATCGTCGCCGTGCCCTGGACGCGGCTCAGCAGGATCGTGCGGCGGTACCGCGGCGTCCAGAGGCGGTCGCCGATGCCCGCGCCCGCGAGGTGGACGACCGCGCCGACGCCGGCCAGGTCCACCGGGCCGCCGGACGGCTCCCAGCGCCGCTCGTCCGGCCCGGACGGCTCGCGCCGCACCAGCCGGACCACCTCGTGCCCGTCGTCCGCCAGCGAGCGGACGAGGGCCGAGCCGACGAATCCCGAAGCGCCCGTCACCGCGACCTTCATGATCCCACCCTAGGTCCCGCGCGCCGCGGGGAGTGGCGGTAGCCTCCGGGGCATGGCAAAGATCCCCACCGCGGCCGTGGCCGCCACCGGTCTCGTCGGCGGTTACGCCGCCGCCCGCTTCACCCGCCGCCGCCCCCTCGGCGGCGCCGTCCTCGCCGCGGCGGGGGCGTACTGCGCGCGCGAGTGGAACAGGACCTCCGGCCCCAAGGGCGCGGCCGCGCTGCTCACCGTCTACCTCGCCGGCTTCGGCGGCTCGCACCCGCTGGCCAAGAAGATCGGCGCGTGGCCGTCCGTGGTGACCGTCGCGGCCCTGTCGGCGGGCTCCGCCTACGTCCTGTCCGACCGCAAGGACTGATCAGGAGCCGTCCGGGCGGCGGGAGGCGCGCGCCAGCTCCGCGCGCTTCCTGCGGTAGGCCGCGAACGCGCCGACGCCGCCCAGGACCAGGCCCACGGGCAGGCCGAACAGCAGGCCCCTGACCGAGGCTCCGCCCCCGCCGGTCGCGAACGCCGCGGTCAGGACGGCCCCCGCCGCGACCAGGGCCCCGACGAGGACGATCAGCGGTCCCCACACCTGGCGGGTGAAGTACAG
>NZ_JBFAOF010000083.1:0-14694 GCF_040675125.1 Spirillospora sp. NPDC049652
GTCGATCTTGTGGGTCAGCACGACGGTGAGGCTGCGCGGGAAGTCGTGCGCCATCTTGCGGTGCGCGCGGACGAGCGCGCGGGCCCGCTCGGCCCACGGCGCGGCCGGGTCGTCGGCGAGGTCGAGCCGGTTCGCGACATGCTCGGCGACGCCCTCCAGCAGCGCCTTCTTGTTCGGCACGTGGTTGTAGAGCGACATCACCGCCACGTCCAGCGCGGTCGCGACACGACGCATCGACAGCGCCTCCGGGCCGTCCGCCTCGATCAGCCCGATGGCGGCCCGCACGATCCGGTCCCGGGTCAGCGCCGGGCGGGCGGCGGGCTCCGGTGGGCCGAGCGCGGGGCCGTCCGGCGGTCCGCCGGGCGCGCTCGGGGGCGCGGCGGCCCGGGGGCCGGTCGCGGCGGAGGGCGTCGCATCGTTCATCGGGGTGTTCGCTTTCGTGGGCATTGACCCTGTAAGTGAACCATGACACGGTACGTACAACGTACGCCGGACGTACAACGTACGTACGTCGCGGCTCGCCACGTGCCGGGGAGGTCCGCCATGTCGACCCATGACCTGTACACCACGCCCGTCGAGCCGTCCACCCGGACGGTTCCGATGACCGGCGACACCCGGTTCACCTGGGAGTACGACGACGGCCGGGAGAAGCTGCTCGCCCTCTACCAGAAGGGCAAGGACCGCCAGTGGGACGCGGTCACCCGGATCGACTGGGACCTGGAGGTCGACCCCTGCGACGTGCTCGGCGTCCCGGACCAGTCCCTGGCGATCTACGGCACCCGGCACTGGGACCGGATGACCGACCGGGACCGCGGCGAACTGCGCCGGCACGCCGCGTCCTGGCAGTTCTCCCAGTTCGTGCACGGCGAGCAGGGCGCGATGCTCACCGCCGCGCGGATCGTCGAGGCCGTCCCCGACCTGGACTCCAAGTTCTACTCGGCGACGCAGACCATGGACGAGGCCCGGCACGTCGAGATCTTCACCCGGTTCCTGCGAGACAAGATCGGGCTCGTCTACCCGATCAACCCCAACCTGGAGAACCTGCTGCACGAGACCCTCAGCGACTCCCGGTGGGACATGCCCTACCTCGGCATGCAGGTGCTCATCGAGGGCCTCGCGCTCGCCGCGTTCGGCGTCATGCGCGACATGACCACCAAGCCGCTGCCCAAGCAGGTCCTCACCTACGTCATGCAGGACGAGGCCCGGCACGTCGCGTTCGGACGGCTCGCGCTGCGCGACCACTACCGGCAGCTCTCCGCGCCCGAGCTGAAGGAGCGCGAGGAGTTCGTCATCGAGGGCTGCCACCTCATGCGCGACCGCATCCGCGGCCGGGAGATCTGGACGAACTTCGGCATCCCCGTCTCCGAGGTGGACGAGCTGGTCGAGAAGTCCCCCTACATGCGGATGTTCCAGGCGCTGCTGTTCAGCCGGATCGTCCCGTGCGTGAAGGACATCGGGCTCTGGAGCCCGCGCATCCAGGCGACGTTCGAGGAGATGGGCGTGCTCGACGCGTCCCGCTCCGACCTGGACGCCCTCATGCGCCACGACGAGGAGCTCGCCGACGAGCTCGACGCCCGGCGGTTCGCCGCCGAGGAGGCCGGGCGCAAGGCCGAGGTGGACGCCGTCATCGAGGCCGAGGCCGCCCGGTAGCCGCGACGCCGGGCGGGCCGGGTGATCGCGCGCGGGCGGCGACCTGAGTAGGTTTGGGCAGACCCCCACTTACGGAGGTCAGCAATGTCCCTCGCGCTCTTCGACGGAGCCCTCGCCGTCGTCACGGGAGCCGGCGGCGGCTTCGGCCGGGCCACCGCCCTCGCGCTCGCCGAGCGCGGCGCGACCGTCGTCGCCGCCGACATCGACCGGGAGGCGGCCGAACGGACCGTCGTGCTCGCCAAGGCGCTCGGCGCCGTCGGCCGGGCCTACGAGGTGGACGTGTCGGACACCGCCGCGATGGAGGAGTTCGCCGCCGCCGTCCGGTCCGACCACCGCGTGCCCGACATCGTGGTGAACAACGCGGGCGTCGCCGTCTCCGGCCCCCTCCTCGACACCGGCGTGGACGAGTGGGAGCGCATCCTCGGCGTGAACCTGTGGGGCGTCATCCACGGCTCCCGGCTGTTCGCCAAGCAGATGGTCGAGCGGGTGGAGGCGCTGCCCAACCGGCCGGACAAGCCGAACTTCGGCGGGCACATCGTCAACGTCGCGTCCGCCGCCGCGTTCGCGCCGACCCGCGCGCTGCCCGCCTACTGCACGACCAAGGCGGGCGTGCTGATGCTGAGCGAGTGCCTGCGCGCCGAGCTCGCCGGGCACCGCATCGGCGTCACGGCGGTCTGCCCCGGCTTCAGCAAGACCGGCATCATGCGCAACGGGATCTACGTCGGGGTGGACGCCGCCGGGCAGGAGCGGCAGCGCGCCCGCGCGGACAAGCTGCTGCGGCTGCGCAACTACCCGCCGGAGAAGGTCGCCGAGCGGATCGTCCACGCGATCGTCAAGAACAAGGCCGTCGTGCCGGTGAACGCGGAGGCGCACGTCATGCACGCCCTGTCGCGGATCGCGCCGAGCGCGGTGCGCGCCATCGCCCGCATCCCCGCCCCCCTCGGCTGACCCGCCGGACCCGGCGGACCCGGCCCGGCTACGGGAGCAGTTCGGTGGAGGGGCGCTGCTGGACGGTGACCCCGGCCGGGTGGTCCAGGAGGGCCAGGTGGGCGGCGTAGCCGGGGCCGGGCGCCAGGTCGTGCAGGACGAACCGGGCCGGGTGGTCGTCGCGGCCGTCCCAGAAGAGCAGGCGGGGCGGCTCGTGCGCGGGCGAGGTGCGCAGGCGCGGCATCGGGAAGCGCAGGCCCTCGCCGGTGGCCTTCAGCAGGGCCTCCTTGCGCGTCCAGTAGACGAACAGCTCGGCCGTGGTCGCGGCCGTCTCGCCCGGGGCGAGGACGTGCCGGGCGATCTCCTCGCCGAGTTCGCGGGACCGCTCGACGTCCAGGCCCAGCGGGCCGTGCGCCGAGACCGCGACGCCGACGCGGTCGCCCGAGTGCGACACCGACACCTGCGGGGCGTCCGGACGGCCCGCCACGCGCGGACGGCCGTGCGGCTTGGCGCAGTCGGAGCAGGACCGGTCGATCTCGACCCGGTCGGGCGGCAGGCCCAGCAGCCCGCCGAGCGCGAAGCGGGTGAGCGCCACCCCGAGGGTGAAGCGGTCGCGGTCGGCGTCGCGGAGGTAGCGGTCGCGCCGGGCGCGCTCGGTGGAGTCGAGGAGGGCGGTCAGGGCGGGCGTGGCGGCGGAGCGCTCGGCCCACCACACGGTCACCGGTTCCATCCGGCCTCCCCTCACCGCCGCTTCTGGTCCCCCGCGAGATTATCCGATGGGCGGATCAGGCCGAACCCGCGTCAGTGCGCACTTGGACGACGCCTATGGCGGACTGCGCACATGGACAGATGCGGATGATCTGCGCTGACGGCCGCCGCGCCTTTGCGGGCGGGCCGTCCAATTCGCCCCGAAAACCAGGCGGGCCGTGGAACGGCGCACGTTCCACGGCCCCTCGCGGAGTCTTGACGTTCGGTGTCCGGTGCTACACCCAGGACACGCCTTGCGGCTTCACGGCCACGGGCCTCAACCTCCTCCTCCCCAGGCTCTACCACGCCGGACGGCACTCCCGGCCGACGTGACCCTCCCCTTTACCGCACCACCCTAGAAGTCTCTGACTGAGAGCACGACATGATCCGGCCGATTCAGGCCAGAAATGGTTTAGCGCAGTGCAGACAGCACTTCCCGTGCAGCGTCGGTCGCATTGGTCAGGGCACTTTGCTGTACTGACTCCGCCTTGGTCCCGGATGGCAGCTGCCGACTGTAACCAACCCTGATCACCACGTTGCCACGGCGTGCGGTGACTTCTCCCACGACGAGCGGCTGGCCCTTGTCCTCCTGGAAACTCCGGAAAGCCTCGTCGCCCAGGCCGGGCAGCGGCTGGAGGGTGAGCGTGCGCTCCAGCGGGGTGTTGTGGGCCTGGGTCCAGCGGGCGGCGAAGTTGCGGCGGGCGTCGCCCACCGCGTCCGGGAGGTTCGCGGTCGGGTACAGGTACATCTCCACCAGCAGCCAGCGGAACGGCGCCTTCGAGGTGAACGTGCAGGTCGCGAGGGTGTTGTTGGAGTTCGCCTGCTTGGTCGCCCCGGGCGCGACCCGGTTCAGGACGGCCCCGGAGACCGTGCCGCACGCGTCCGGCAGGGCGAGCGCCGTGAACGGCTTCGCGCTCGGCTGCGGCGCCGGGGACGCGGTCGCCGTCGGCGCCGACGACTTCGAGGGCGGCTGAGAGGACGCCTTCGGGGAGGGTGAGGCGGACGGTTCCCCTGTTCCGGCCGGGCTCAGCGTCCGGTTTTCGGCCGGCTCGGCATCGGGTTTCCCGCCGGTCGGCACGAGCAGGAAGACGGCTCCGGCGGCCAGCGCGAACGACACGACCGCGACCAGCACGATCAGCAGCTTCGGACGCCGCTCCGCCGACGGCGGCTCCGGCGCCGAGTAGACCCGCTCGAACGGCTCCCGGCCCCGCGCGAGGCCCCCTCCGCCGTGACCGGGAGGGACGTCCAGATGGCCGGGCGGGACATCGCCGTAGTCGGGGGAAATACCGCCCCGACCTGGGGGGATGTCGCCGCCTTCGTCCTCGTACTCGGGGGGCCAGCCATCGGACGCGGCCGGGGGACGTCCCCGGCCGGCCCCGCCGGACTGCGTCGGACGGCCCACGCTGCGGCTCCTCACTCCCCCGATTACCGCCGGTCCCCACGACCGTAGACGGGCCGGGCACGGGGACGCCAGGGTCGCGGCCCGGACTGTCCGACGTCATGGTCAGAATGGGAAGGTGCTGCTGTCGGAGATCGCCCGGACGTCGGCCGAGGTCGCCGCCGAGCCGGGCCGCAAGGCCAAGGTGAACGCCCTGGCGGGCGCGCTGCGCGCCGCCGGGCCCGAGGACGCCCCGGTCGTGGTGGCGTACCTGTCCGGCGAGCTGCCGCAACGGCAGATCGGGGTCGGCTACGCGGCGCTGCGCGACCTGCCGCCCGCCGCGTCCGAGCCGTCCCTGACCGTCGCCGGGGTGCACGCGGCGTTCGGGGAGATCGGCGCGGTCTCCGGGACGGGGTCGGTAGCGCGGCGGCGCGAGCTGCTGCACGCGGTGTTCGCCCGCGCGACCCGCGCCGAGCAGGAGTTCCTCGTCCGGCTGCTCTCCGGCGACCTGCGGCAGGGCGCGCTGGACGGGGTGATGACCGACGCCGTCGCCACCGCCGCCGGGGTGCCGCTCGCCGAGGTGCGGCGGGCGGCCATGCTGCGCGGCGCGCTCGGCCCGGTCGCCGCCGCCGCGCTCGCCGACGAGGCGGACGGCGGCGGGATTCCCGCGCTGCGCGCCTTCACGCTGGAGGTCGGGCGTCCGGTGCGGCCGATGCTCGCCGCCGCCGCGCCCGCGGTCGCCGAGGCCCTCGCCAAGATCGACGGGCCCGCCGCGGTGGAGTGGAAGCTCGACGGCGTCCGCGCGCAGATCCACGTCCGCGAGGGCGAGGCGCGGGTGTTCACCCGCACCCTCGACGAGATCACCGACCGGCT
Source organism: Spirillospora sp. NPDC049652 (assembly GCF_040675125.1). Classification (NCBI taxonomy): domain Bacteria; kingdom Bacillati; phylum Actinomycetota; class Actinomycetes; order Streptosporangiales; family Thermomonosporaceae; genus Spirillospora; species Spirillospora sp. NPDC049652. The sequence continues at coordinate 5,576 of NZ_JBFAOF010000083.1, forward strand.
GCCGGAGATCACCGGGGCGCTGCGCGAGCTGCCCGTCCGGGACGCGGTGTTCGACGGCGAGCTGATCGCGCTGCGCGACGACGGCCGCCCGCACCCGTTCCAGGTCACCGCGGCGCGCACCGCCACCCGCACCCGCAAGGAGGGCCCGCAGGTCCCGCTGTCGCTGTTCCTGTTCGACGTGCTGCGGCTGGACGGCGTCGACCTGCTCGACCTCCCCGACACCGAGCGGCACGCGGCGCTCACCCGGGCCGTCCCGGCGGGCCTGCTGATGCCGCGCACGGTGACCGCCGAGCTCCAGGAGGCCGAGAAGGTCTTCGCGGACGCGCTGGCGCTCGGCCACGAGGGCGTGGTGGTGAAGTCCCCCGCCACGCCCTACGCGGCCGGACGGCGCGGCGCGGGCTGGATCAAGGTCAAGCCCCGGCACACCCTCGACCTGGTCGTGCTGGCCGTCGAGTGGGGGAACGGCCGCCGCCGCGGCCTGCTGTCCAACCTGCACCTCGGCGCGCGCGATCCGGAGACCGGCGGGTTCGTGATGCTCGGCAAGACCTTCAAGGGCCTCACCGACGAGCTGCTCGCCTGGCAGACCGAGAAGCTGCGCGCCCTCGCCGTCCGGGAGGACGCCCACGTCGTCCACGTCCGGCCCGAGCTCGTCGTCGAGATCGCCTTCGACGGCCTCCAGACGAGCCCGCGCTACCCGGGCGGCCTCGCGCTGCGGTTCGCCCGCGTGCTGCGCTACAGGCCCGACAAGAGCGCCGCGGAGGCCGACACCATCGACGCCGTCCGCGCCCTGGCCGGCCAGGTCCCCGACTGACCCACCCGCCCTGAACGCAGGCTACGTGGGTGGCTTCTTGCGGCGGGCGCGGCGCTCGGACGGGCCGGGCTCGCCGGTCCGGCCCGTCGCGGACCGGCGCCGCCGGGCCTCGGGGGGGATCAGGTCGTGCCGTCCGGCGATGAACTCCTGGATCCAGATCTTGGCGCGGATGATCGGCCGCCGGTACCGCTCCTCGCGCCGGACGGCCCGCCGGTACTTGCGCGAGCCCGGCGCGTACAGCCAGCGCGACCACGGCGATCCCGGCCGCGCCACCCGGATCGCCCCGAACACCAGCAGGGCGGGCACGAACAGCCCGAGCAGGCCGGTCCAGATCTTGCCCTTGAGCACCGCGACCACCGCGAGCCCGAGGTTCGCCGTCACCGACAGCATGTAGACCACCAGCAGCACCGGGCGGCCGACGTCGTCGCCCGGATCGGGCTGCTGGATGCCGGTCAGCCCGAGCGGGTGGACGCCGAGCAGCAGCAGCCCGGTGACCGCGATCGCGACGAACACCGCGTCCACCGACGCGCGGCCCTTCTCGGTCCAGTAGACGTCCTGGAGGTGCAGGATCAGCGCGAACTCGTCCAGCACCAGCGCCGCGCCCATGCCGAAGACGCCCGCGGCGACGACGTTCGGCCACGAGCGCGCCTCCGGGATCGCGAACCCCCCGACCCCGCCGAGCAGCATCAGCACCACGCCGAACACGACGTGGTGGATGTGCACGTCACCGGCCTTGACGTTCTGGAACCACCAGCGCACGTCCGCGCGGATCAGCCGCACGTTCACGCGGGTGAGCACGAAGGTGACGATGAACGCCACGAAGAAGCAGAACAGCGGCAGCCGCCCGGTGTCGACGATCCGCCGTGCGAAGAACTCGGCCATGCACCCCCCGTATCCCCATCATGCCCCGTGATCTGCGGCGATATCGTGAGACGGCAGGATGATCAGTGAAGATCACATCCGAGGGGAGCCCCCAACCGTGAGCCGCGACGTGGAGCACGCCGACCCGGTCTGCCGGGTCTGGATCGCCGAGGCGATCCGGAAGGTCGAGGCCGACGCCAACCGCAGTGCGGACACGCACCTGCACGTCTTCCCCCTCCCGCCCGAGTGGGGCATCGACCTGTACCTGAAGGACGAGTCGGTGCACCCGACCGGCTCGCTGAAGCACCGGCTGGCCCGGTCGCTGTTCCTCTACGGGCTGGCGAACGGCTGGATCCGGGAGGGGACGACGATCATCGAGGCGTCGTCCGGCTCGACGGCGGTGTCGGAGGCGTACTTCGCGCGGCTGCTCGGGCTGCCGTTCGTCGCGGTGATGCCCGCATCGACCAGCCCGGAGAAGATCGAGCTGATCGAGTTCTACGGCGGCCGCCCGCACCTGGTGGCCGACCCGACGACGATCTACGCCGAGTCGCGCCGGCTGGCCGCCGAGTGCGGCGGCCACTTCATGGACCAGTTCACCTACGCCGAGCGGGCCACCGACTGGCGGGCCAACAACAACATCGCCGCGTCGATCTTCGAGCAGCTCGAACTGGAGCGGTTTCCCGAGCCCGCCTGGATCGTGGTCGGCGCCGGGACGGGCGGGACGTCCGCGACGATCGGGCGGTACGTCCGGTACCGGCGGTTCCAGACGCGGGTCGCGGTCGTGGACCCGGAGGGCTCGGCGTTCTTCGGCGCGTTCCAGGACGGCGACACCACCCGCACCGCGCCCGGCTCACGGATCGAGGGCATCGGCCGGCCGCGGGTCGAGCCGTCCTTCCTGCCGACGGTGATCGACCGGATGCTCCAGGTGCCGGACGCGGCGTCGATCGCGGCGATGCGCTGGACGAACGAGGTGACCGGCCGCAACACCGGCGGCTCCACCGGCACCAACATGTGGGGCGTGTGCGAGCTGATCGCCGAGATGCGCCGCAACGGGCAGCGCGGCAGCGTGGTCACGCTCATCTGCGACGGGGCGGAGCGGTACCGGCACACCTACTGCTCGGACGAGTGGCTGGCCGGGCAGAACCTCCGGATCGACCCCTACCTGGAGGCGCTGCGGAGCTTCCTGAAGACCGGCGAGATGCCCGTTGAGATGTGATCTTTCCGGGTAGCACGGGTGGACGGCCGCGGGTCCAGCGCGGATGGGCGACGGACCCGCGGCCTCCACCGGCCGGTGCGCGGGCTCCCGGTCAGCCGTTGAGCCTGATCGGGTTGACCAGGTCGGCGTAGATGAGCAGGCCGCCCATGACGACCAGCACGGCCGCCATCACGTAGGTCACGGGCAGCGCCTTCGCGACGTCCACGTAGCCGGGGTCGGGGCGGCGGGTCAGCCGCGCGAAGCCCTTCTTCAGCGCCTCCAGCAGCGCGCCCGCCATGTGGCCGCCGTCCAGCGGCAGCAGCGGGATCAGGTTGAACAGGCCGACGGCCAGGTTCAGCGAGCCGAGCAGCCCGATGAACACGCTGACCTTCTGGATGGTGCTGAGGTCCTTGGACGCGGCGACCTCGCCGCCCATCCGGCTCACGCCGACGACGCCGACCGGGCCGTTCGGATCGCGCTTCTCGTCGCTGAACGCGGCCTTCCAGATGCCGACCATCTTCTGCGGCATGTTCACCAGGGCCTGGACGGTGCGCCCGGTCATGTCGCCCATGGTGCTCGCGACCGCGCCCGGGCCCGTCCGGACGAACGCCTCGGTGGGCGTGATGCCGAGGAAGCCGACCTCGACGGTCTTGTCGACGTCCTTCAGGTCGACCATCTTGTTGCGGATGATCGGCGTGCTGGTCCGGATCGTCTGGCCGTCGCGGCGGATGTCGAGGGCGACGGTCTTGCCCGCCGAGTCGCGGATCAGGCCCTGGAGCTGCGCGTACGAGGTGATCTTGTGGCCGTCGAACGCGGTGATCCGGTCACCGGCCTTCAGCCCGGCCTGCGCGGCGGGGGTGAGCGGCGCGTTCGCCGGGCACTCGGTGACGGTCTGGCCCGCGCTGACGACGCACTTGGAGACCGACTCGATCACCGGCTGCGGGGTCTGCCGCCCGATCCCCATCAGCAGGATGGAGAAGAACAGCACCGCGAGGACCAGGTTCATGGCCGGGCCGCCGAACATGATCAGCAGCTTCTGCCACCACTTCTTGGAGTAGAAGACCCGGTCCTCGTCGCCGGGGCGGATCTCCTCCAGGGAGGCGCCGCGGGCGTTCTCGATGAGCCCCTGCCACGGGCCGGTGGACACCTGCCGGACCTGGCCGGGGGCGTCGCCGCGGCGCGGCGGCAGCATTCCGATCATGCGGATGTAGCCGCCGAGCGGGATCCACTTCACGCCGTACTCGGTCTCGCCGCGCCGGAACGACCACATCGTCGGGCCGAAGCCGACCATGAACTGCGGCACGCGCACGCCGAACAGCTTGGCGAAGCTCATGTGGCCCAGCTCGTGCAGGGCGATCGACACGAGCAGGCCGAAGAACAGGATGAGGACCCCCGCCAACCAGAACACGCTTCCCCGTCCTCCCGGTGATCTCCAGCAACCCACCCAGGGTACGTCAGAAGCCCGTGCCCGACCGCGTACAACGCCATACCCCGCCGGGAGCGGACATCCGGGACCCGATCGGCGGGCGGGGAACGGCGGGGCGGGATCAGGCGAGGAAGCCGCGCAGGAGGGCGGCGGTGCCGTCCAGGTGCTCGGTGACGGCCAGCCGGGCGGCGTCCGGGTCGCCGGACAGGACGGCCTCGGCGATCGCCTCGTGCTGGACGGCGGCGTGCGCGATGTTGGCGTCCAGGACGGGGATCGCGTTCAGCAGGTCGGTGACGCGCATCCGGGCGTCGGCGCAGGCGGCCACCAGCGTGGGCGAGCCGGTGAGCTCGGCGATGGTCAGGTGGAACAGGGTGTCGAGGCGGCGGTAGTCGTCCGGCCCGGCGGCGTTGAGGTCCGCGAGCCGGGCGCGCAGCAGGCCGCGCTGCTCGCCGGTCAGGGCCGCCGAGGCGGCGAGCTGCGCCGCGCCGGTCTCGACCGCGAGCCGGAAGGTCAGCGTGTCGTGCAGGTCGTCGCCCATCGCGATCAGCGCGCGGCGCAGGTCGGTGCGCTTCGGGCGGGGCCGCCGGTAGGTGACGAAGGTGCCGCCGGCCCGGCCGCGCCGGGACTCGACGTACCCCTCCTGCGCGAGGACGCGGATGGCCTCGCGCAGCGTGACCCGGCTGACGCCGAGCAGCGGGGCCAGCTCGCGCTCGGGCGGCAGCCGGTCGCCCCGGTCGACCACGCCGAGCTTGATCGCCTGGAGCAGCCGCTCGACCGTCTCCTCGAAGGCGTTGCCCGCCCGGACGGGCCGGAACACCGCGTCGCTCAGCGGCGTGCGCTCGGCCACGATTCCCTCCACGGGCCCCACGGTACCGGGGGAATCGCCGTTCCCGACCCCTTGACGGGACGCCGCCCGAAAACGTTAATGGTCTGACATTAGCCCCTTGATCGGATGCCCCGTCCCCTCGCGAGGAGGCGCCGTGAGCCTCGACGAACACGCCCCGTCCCGCTCCGACGACGAACGACGCCTGCACGAGCTGGGCTACGCCCAGGAACTGCGGCGGTCCATGTCCGGCTTCGCCAACTTCGCGGTCTCGTTCACGATCATCTCGGTGCTCACCGGCTGCCTCACCTCCTACACGATCGGCCTCAAGGGCGGCGGCCCGGCGGTGATCACCTGGGGCTGGCCGGCGGTCGGCGTGATGACCCTGCTGGTCGCGCTCGCCATGGCCGAGGTCTGCTCCAGCTACCCGACCGCCGGGGGCCTGTACTACTGGGCCGCCAAGCTCGCCCCGCGCAACGGCGCGGCCTGGTCCTGGTTCACCGGCTGGTTCAACTTCACCGGCCAGGTCGCGGTGACCGCCGGGATCGTCTACGGCTCGGCCGCCTTCGTCAACCCCCTGCTGGACGACCGGTTCGGGTACGCCGTCTCGCCCGCCCACACCTTCCTGCTGTTCGCCGTCCTGCTGGTGGTGCACGCGCTGCTGAACCAGTTCGGCGTCCGGCTGGTGGCGCTGCTGAACAGCGTCAGCGTGTGGTGGCACGTCATCGGTGTCGCGGTCGTCATCGGGGTGCTGGCGCTCAAGCCGTCCCACCACCGGAGCGCGGGCTTCGTGTTCACCGAGTTCGTGAACCAGACGGGCTGGCGGTACGGCTTCTACGCCGCGCTGATCGGGCTGCTGCTGTCGCAGTACACGCTCACCGGGTACGACGCGTCCGCGCACATGACCGAGGAGACCCACGACGCGGCCCGCTCCGGCCCGCGCGGCATCGTCAACTCGGTGCTGATCTCGATCGTCGCGGGCTGGCTGCTGCTGCTCGGCATGACCTTCGCGATCGGCGACTACGCCAAGGCCGCCGCCGAGGGGCCCGCGCAGATCTTCACGTCCGCGACCGGCCGGACGCTCGGGGACGTGCTGATCCTCATCTCGTTCGGCGCGCAGTTCTTCTGCGGGATGGCCTCGGTCACCGCGAACTCCCGGATGATCTACGCGTTCTCGCGGGACGGCGCGCTGCCCCTCGCCCGCGCCTGGCACCGCATCAACCCGCGCACCCGCACGCCCACCAACGCGATCTGGCTCGCCGCCGCGTGCGCGTTCGTGCTGGCCCTGCCCGCGCTGTGGAACTACACCGCCTACCTCGCCGTCACGTCCGTCGCCGTGATCGGCCTCTACATCGCCTACGTGATCCCGACGTTCCTGCGGCTGCGGCAGGGCGACGCGTTCGAGCGCGGCCCCTGGCACCTCGGCCGGTGGAGCCGTCCGATCGGGACGGTCGCGGTGCTGTGGGTCATGGTCATCGCGGTCCTGTTCATGCTGCCGCCGGCGAATCCGATCACCGCCGACAGCTTCAACTACGCGCCGGTCGCGCTCGCGGCCGTCCTCGGCGGCGCGGCGCTGTGGTGGGCGCTGTCGGCCCGCCGCTGGTTCACCGGCCCGAAGGTGCAGGGCAGCGCCGAGGAGCTGGCCGCCATCGAGGACGAGCTGAAGGGGATCGGGTGACGGCGCGGATGGACCTGGACGAGCTGCGGGACGAGGCCGCCGCCGGGCGGATCGACACGGTCGTGATCGCGATCGCGGACATGCAGGGACGGCTCCAGGGCAAGCGGCTGTCGGCGCGGTTCTTCCTGGAGGAGGCCGCCCGGCACGGCTCGGAGGGCTGCAACTACCTGCTCGCCGTGGACGTGGAGATGAACACGGTGGACGGCTACGCCATGTCGTCCTGGGAGCGCGGGTACGGGGACTTCGTGATGCGGCCCGACCTCGGCACCCTGCGGCGGCTGCCGTGGCAGGAGGGCGCGGCGCTCGTCCACGCCGACGTCGGCTGGGAGGACGGCTCGGACGTCGCGGCGTCCCCCCGGCAGATCCTGCGCCGCCAGCTCGCCCGGCTCGCCGAGCGCGGCTGGACGGCGTTCGCGGGCACCGAGCTGGAGTTCATCGTCTACGCCGACACCTACGAGGACGCCTGGAACCGCGCGTACCGCGACCTCACCCCGGCGAACCAGTACAACGTGGACTACTCGCTGCTCGGCGGGGCCCGGGTCGAGCCGCTGCTGCGGCGGATCCGGCTCGGCATGGAGGGCGCGGGCATGTACGTCGAGTCCGCCAAGGGCGAGTGCAACCTCGGCCAGCACGAGATCGCGTTCCGCTACGCCGACGCGCTGACGACGTGCGACAACCACGCGCTCTACAAGACCGGGGCCAAGGAGATCGCCGCCCAGCAGGGCATGGCGGTCACGTTCATGGCCAAGCCGAACGAGCGCGAGGGCAACTCCTGCCACATTCACCTGTCGCTGCGGGACGGCGACGGACGGCCCGTCCTCGCCTCCGATGACGGCGCGCACGGCCTGTCGGACCTCGGCCGGGCCTTCGTCGCCGGGCAGCAGGCCCGGATGCGCGATTTCACCCTGCTCTACGCGCCGACGATCAACTCCTACAAGCGGTACCAGCCCGGCTCGTTCGCGCCGACCGCGATCAAGTGGGGCCTGGACAACCGGACCTGCGCGCTGCGCCTGGTCGGGCACGGGCCGTCCCTGCGGATCGAGAACCGGACGCCCGGCGGCGACGTGAACCCGTACCTGGCCGTCGCCGGGATGATCGCGGCCGGGTTGCACGGCATCGACCACGGCCTGCCGCTGGAGGAGCCGTACCGGGGCAACGCCTACGCCTCCGACGCGCCCACGGTCGCGCGGTCGCTGCGCGAGGCCGCCGCCGACTGGTCGGCGAGCGCGACGGCCGCCGAGGTCTTCGGCAAGGAGGTCGTCGAGCACTACGCCAACAACGCCCGGGTGGAGCTGGACGCCTTCGACCGGGCCGTCACCGACTGGGAGCTGTTCCGCGGCTTCGAACGACTGTGAAGGGGGCCTCCTTGGAGCAGACAGGTTCCGGCGAGCCGGTCCACTCGGTCGAGCTGGTCGATCCGGCGACCGAGGAGGTCGTCGCGTCGGTGGCGATGGCCTCGGTCGCCGACACCGACCGGGCCGTCCGGCGGGCGAGGCGCGCCTTCGACGGCTGGCGGCGGGTCTCCCCCGGCGACCGCGCGCGGCTGCTGCGGCGCTTCGCCGAGCTGGTGGACGAGCACGCCGAGGAGCTCGCCGGGCTGGAGGTGGCCGAGGCCGGGCATCCGGTTACGCAGGCCCGCTGGGAGGCCGGGAACCTCCGCGACGTGCTGCTCTACTACTCCGCCGCGCCCGAACGGCTGACCGGGCGGCAGATCCCGGTGCCGGGCGGCCTGGACGTGACGTTCCACGAGCCGCTGGGCGTGGTCGGGCTGATCGTCCCGTGGAACTTCCCGATGCCGATCCTCGGCTGGGGCCTCGCCCCGGCGCTGGCGGCCGGCAACACGGTGATCGCCAAGCCCGCCGAGACGACGCCCCTGACCGCACTGCGCGTCGGCGAGCTGGCGCTGGAGGCCGGGCTGCCCGAGGGCGTGCTGACCGTCCTGCCGGGCGAGGGCCCGGTCGCGGGACGGCGGCTCGCCGCGCACCCGGACGTCGCCAAGATCGCCTTCACCGGCTCCACCCGCGTCGGGCGGGAGCTGATGGCCGCGTGCGCCGCGGACCTCAAGCGGCTCACCCTGGAGCTCGGCGGCAAGAGCGCCAACATCGTCTTCGCGGACGCCGACCTGGAGAAGGCCGCCGCCACCGCCCCCGGCGCGGTCTTCGACAACGCCGGGCAGGACTGCTGCGCCCGGTCCCGCATCCTCGTCCAGCGGACGGTCTACGACCGGTTCATGGAGCTGCTCGAACCGGCCGTCCGGGCCGTCGTCGTGGGCGATCCACGCGCGGAGGGGACGCAGGTCGGGCCGCTGATCACCGGCGCGCACCG
>NZ_JBFAOF010000084.1:0-14664 GCF_040675125.1 Spirillospora sp. NPDC049652
ATGACGTTCTGGCCGAACCGCCACTCCCCGGCCTCGGCCTCGCCCGCGCGCTCCACGACCGTCCCGGACGCCAGCACCCGCTCGTCGTGGCTCTTGGCGAGGTCGCTGAGCCGCGCGGCCTCGTTCACGGGATCGCCGATGACGGTGTACTCGAACCGCTGCTCGGCCCCGATGTACCCGGCGACGACCGGGCCCGCCGACACGCCGATGCCCGCGTCCACCCCGGGGACCTCCTCGCGCAGCCGCCGGCCCAGCTCGCGGGCCGCGCCGAGGGCCGCCCCGGCCGCGTCGTCCAGCCCGGACGGCGCGCCGAAGATCGCCAGCGCCGCGTCCCCCTCGAACTTGTTGATCCAGCCCGCGTGCGCGCCGACCACCCGGACCACCACGGCGAAGAACGCGTTGAGCAGCTCGACGACCTGGTCCGGCGAGCGGGTCTCGGCGAGCCGGGTCGAGCCGGTGAGGTCCACGAACAGCACCGCGACGTCCCGGGTCTCGCCGCCGAGCTCGATGTCGTGCTCGAACGCCAGGCCCGCGACCTCCTCGCCGACGTGCCGGCCGAACAGGTCCCGCAGCCGCGCGTGCTCGCGCAGCCCCGCGACCATGTCGTTGAACCCGGCCTGCAGCTGACCGACCTCGCTCGCGTCGTACACCTGCACCTCGGCGGACAGGTCGCCGCGCGCGACCCGCGTCATCCCGCCCCGCACCGCCTTGATCGGGTCGGCGATCGCCCGGACGGCCAGGAACGTCACGCCCGTCCCGACGCCGATCGCGGTCGTGCCGAGCGCCAGGATCGTCAGGGCCAGCTGGGTGGTGCGGATACCGGGCGTGACCAGCGCGGCGACCCCCACGCACAGCAGCCCGAACACGGGGACGGCCGTGCCGAGCGCCCAGGCGAGCATGACCCGCGTCGTCACTCCCGGCAGCCGCACCTCACCCCGCGCGGTGTCGTCCGTTGCCGCCTCGCGCGGCGCTGTCTCCTCGGGCAACCGGACGGCGCCGGGCCCCGCCCCTTCGAGCGCGACCGCCGCCGCACCCTCCAGCGCGAGCGGGGCCGTGGGAGGGGCGCTCTCCAGCGCGAGGGCGGCGGCGGGCCGCAGCAGCCGCTCCGACAGCAGGTAGACCAGCGTGCAGGTGGTGATCGCGCCGAGCAGGCAGGTGGACCCGACCTTGGTCGCCATCCGGGCGTTGAACAGCACGGCGTCCAGCACGGCCCAGCCGACCGCGCCGACCGTCCAGAGCAGCCCGACCAGGAGCGTCAGCCGGAGCGGGCCGAGCAGCACGGCCCGCCGCTGCACCGCGTCCGGGACGCCGCCGTCGCGCGCCAGCCTGATGACCGGGCGCCACAGGAACAGGCCGGTGGCCATGGCGACCGGCCCGGCGAGCACCGGATAGCTGAAGAACGCGACCGTGTTCACGAACCGGACGTGCTCGATGCCGTCGATCGGCGGGTCCGGGATGACGAACGTGGCGAACAGCAGCACCACCAGCGCGCCGCCCAGGTTCGCCGTGGCCACCACGATCAGCAGCACCCAGCGGACGCGCAGCTCCAGCATCGTCCGCGGCGCGATGGGGATGAGGTCGAGTCGCGCGGCCAGGCCGCGCTTCACGGTCCTGCCGGTCACCGGTCCTCCCCCGTCGGGTGCGTCCACGATAGATCGCGTCGCGCCCGGCGGCCCAGTCCGACTCACCCCGCGATGCCCGCGTTCACCCGCGATGCACCCCCGTAACGGCCGGTCCTGGCCGAAAGTCCCGAAAACGCGACGGAGGCCCCCAGCGGGTGCTGGGAGCCTCCGTTCCGGGTCAGACGGCGGCCGGGCCCGAGGGTGGCGGGGTCAGACGGTGGCCGGGCCCGAGGGTGGCCGGTCCGAGGGTGGCGGGGTCAGACGGTGGCGGGGGCCTCTTCCGGCTCCTCGGCGGAGCGCACCGAAGAGCGGCGCACGAACGGCCAGCCGACCAGCATGATCGCGGCCCACCCGAGCATCACCCACAGCGCGATGCGGGTGTCGGCCTCCCACGCGATCGTCACGGTGACGAACGCGAAGAACGCCAGCACCAGGTAGCTGGTGTAGGGCGCGCCCGGCATCCGGAAGGACGACGCGGGCAGCTCGCCGCGGGCGACCTTCCGCCGGTAGACCAGGTGCGACACGATGATCACGCTCCAGACCAGCAGCGCCCCGCCGGTCGAGACCGAGGTGATGTAGTCGAACGCCTTGCCCGGCGCGACCGCGTTCACGACCACGCCGATGCCCATGACCAGCGCCGAGATCACGACGGTCAGCACCGGGACGCCGCGGCCGTTCAGCCGGCTCAGCAGGGCCGGGCCGTCGCCGTTCACGCCCGCCGTGCGCAGCATCCGGGACGTGGAGTACAGCCCGCCCGCGTTGCAGGACGACAGCGCCGAGGTGAGCACGACGAAGTTCACGATGTCGCCGCCGTGCGCGATGCCGATCTTGTCGAAGGCGAGCACGAACGGGCTGGAGTCCGGGGCGAACTCCGACCAGGGCACCACCGACAGGATGACCAGCAGCGAGCCGAGGTAGAACAGCGCGAACCGGATCGGCAGCGAGTTGATCGCCCGCGGGATGTTCTTCTCCGGGTCCTTGGCCTCGGCGGCGGTCACGCCGACCAGCTCGACGCCCAGGTAGGCGAACAGCACCATCTGCAACGTCATGATCACCGGCGCCGCGCCCTCGGGGAAGAACCCGCCGTGCGACCAGAGGTTGTCCACCGCCGCGGTCTCGCCCGCGTCGCCGAACCCGAACGCGACCACCGCGATGCCGATCGCGATCATCGCCACGATCGCGACGACCTTGATCATCGCGAACCAGAACTCCAGCTCGCCGAAGAGCTTCACCGAGATCAGGTTCACCACGAACAGGAGGATCAGCGCGATCAGCGCCGTCTTCCACTGCGCGAAGTGCGGGAACCACTTCTGGATGTACTTGCCGGCGGCGGTCAGCTCGGCCATGCCGGTGGTGACCCAGATGATCCAGTAGGTCCAGGTGGTGGCGTAGCCCCAGAACGGCCCGAGGAACTCGCGCGCGTAACCGGCGAAGCCGCCCTCGGCGCGGCGGTACATGAGAAGCTCGCCCAGCGCCCGGACGACGAAGAACAGCATGACGCCGGCGACCAGGTAGGTGACGATCAGGCCCGGCCCGGCCTTGGCGATGTTCGTGCCCGCGCCGAGGAACAGGCCGGTGCCGATCGTCCCGCCGATGGCGAGCATCTGGATCTGCCGGGTGCCGAGCCCGCGCTGATACCCCTCTCCGGGGGTGGATGCAGAGTCAGCCATGAGCCGCCTTTCTCGTTCCGGACGCACCGATGGGAGCGGTGCGCCACCACGGGGAGCTGGTGCAGAAGGCTACAAAAGCGAACTACATGCTTTAAGCGCCACACCATGCACCAAACCCGGTATCCGACCGCGACCGGCCCGTTACCTGGTGTGGATCTTCCTCCCCCGATTCGCGATCCGGACACCCCCGGCAACCGACCCGAATGCCACGAACACCGTTTCGGCCAGGACATCCCGGGTGGTTTCGGCGGTCCCCCGAAAGCGTCCGGAAAGGGATTCCGCGGACCCGGCGCGGCGTTTCCGCAGGCCCGGCCACACCACGCTTCCGCCGCCCCGCGTGACGTTTCGCCCGCCCCCGTCCGGGAGAGACGATCTTCCGTACACTGACGCCTCTTCGTAGCTCCCCCCGACGAGGAAACCCCCCGCATGAAGCGCTCCCTGCTCGGGCTCGCGGCAGTCGCCGCGGGCCTCGCCCTCGCCGCCTCCGCCTGCGGATCCGGCTCCACCGCGACCAATCCGAAGGGGCTGGAGAGACCCGTCCTGAACGTGGGTGTCGTCCCCGTCCCCGACTCCGCGCCCCTCGCCATCGCCCAGCAGCGGGGCTACTTCAAGGACGAGGGGCTGACCGTCCGGACCCGCCCGATCAAGGCGTCCCCGGACGCGACGCCGATGCTGCTCAACGGCTCCCTGGACCTGGCGCTGCTGAACTACGTCTCCACCTTCACCGCCCAGGACAAGGGCGCGGTCGACTTCCGCCTGGTCGCCGACTCCTATCAGGGCTCCAACGGCTCGTTCGCGGTGCTCACCGGCGCGGACCCGGACGCCCAGGGCCTCGCCGGGCTGAAGGGCCGCAAGATCGCCGTCCCGGCGGTCAAGAGCGTCACCGACCTGCTCCTCGCCGTCCAGCTCAGGTCCGCCGGGCTCGACCGCGATAAGGACGTCACCGTCGTGCCCGTCCCGCTGCCGAACATGGGCGCGGCGCTCAAGCAGGGCACCGTCGACGCGGTCGCCGCCGTCGAGCCGTTCGTCACCGACATCCAGGCCGCGCACGGCGGGCACCTGCTCTCCGACCTGGTCACCGGCCCGACCGAGGACTTCCCGATCTCCGGCTGGGGCGGCACCGCCAAGTTCGCCGACAAGAACCCCAAGACGGTCGCCGCCTTCCAGCGCGCCATCGTCCGCGCGACCAGGGTCGCCGCCGACCGCGGCGTGGTCACCAAGGCGATCCCGTCCTACACCCAGATCCCGGCCGGAACCGCGGCCAAGATCTCCCTCGGCGCCTACCCGACCAGCCTGAACGCCGCGAAACTGCAGAAGGTCGCCACCCTGATGGCCCAGTACGGCTACCTCCAGAAGGCCCCCGACGTCCGGAAGATGATCGCGGACCCGCCGAAATGACCGCCCCGGCGGCCTCCCGGCGGACGGCGCTGACCCGGACGCGGCGCGGCGTCCAGGGCGTCGCCGCGTTCCTCCTCCTCGCCGAACTGGCGTCCCGGACGGGCCTGGTCGACCGCGCCGTCCTGCCGCCGGTCTCGTCCGTCCTCACCGAGGCCGGACGCCTCGCCGGGGACGCCGCCTTCCGCACCGACCTCCGCGCCACCGTCACCGCCTGGCTGCTCGGCCTGGCGGAGGCGGTGGCGCTCGCCGTCCCGCTCGGCCTCCTGCTCGGCTCGCTACCCCGCCTGGAGGCGGTCGTCCGCCCGGTGCTGGAGTTCCTCCGCCCGATCCCGGCCGTCGCGATCATCCCGCTCGCCATGCTGCTGCTCCCGGACGCGCTGGAGCTGAAGACGACCATCGCGGTCTACGCGTCCTGCTGGCCGGTCCTGATCAACACGATGTACGGGCTGCGCGAGGTGGACCCGGTCGCCCGCGAGTCCCTGGCGTCCTTCGGCTTCGGACCGCTCGCCGTCCTGCTGCGCGTGTCGCTCCCGTCCACGGCCCCGTTCATCGCGGCCGGCGTCCGGCTGTCGGCCGGCATCGCCCTGATCGCCACGGTCAGCGCCGAACTGTTCGCGAGCGGCTCGGCGGGCCTCGGCACCTTCATCAACACCGCCGGAAGCTCCGCCCGCACGGAACCGATGCTCGCCGCGGCCCTCTGGGCGGGCGTCCTCGGCCTGCTCGGCAACGGCGCCCTCGCCGCCCTGGAGCACCGCCTCTTCCGCTGGAGGACGGCCCGATGATCCTCCGCCTGGCCTCCCTGCCCGCCGCGGCCGTCCTCTGGGAGACCGCCACCCGCCGCGCGCACGACCCGTTCTTCCCGCCGCCGACCGAGATCCTCGCCCGGATGCACAAGGACTGGTTCTCCGGCCCCGCGTCCCACCTGTTCCTGACCGGCCAGGCGACCGGCAACATCCTCCCGAGCCTCGGCCGCCTCCTCACCGGCTGGGCCCTCGCCTGCGCCCTGGGCGTCACCGTCGGCCTCCTCGCCGGCCGCTCCCCCCTCGTCGCCGACCACCTGGCGCCGCTGATCCACTTCTTCCGCGCCGTCCCGCCGCCGGTCCTGGTCCCGGTCTTCCTGGTCGCCTTCAAGATCGGCACCGAGATGCAGCTGGCCACGATCGTCTTCGGCGTCGTCTGGCCCGTCCTGCTCAACTCGGTCGAGGGCGCCAGGGACATCGCCCCGGTCAAACTCGAGACGGCCCGCGCCTTCCGCCTGTCGCGCCGGGCCCGGATCCGCCGCGTCCTGCTCCCGGCCGCCGCCCCCAAGATCTTCGCCGGCCTCCGCCTCAGCCTCTCCACGGCCCTGATCCTCATGGTGATCTCGGAGCTCGTCGGCAGCGTCAACGGCATCGGCTACCTGCAGATGCTGGCCCAGAGCACCCCCGACCTCCCCGGCGTCTGGGCCTGCATCGTCCTGCTCGGCCTCCTGGGCCTCACCCTGAACGCGGCGTTCCTGGCCGTCGAACGCCGCGTCCTGACCTGGCAGCCCCACAACTGACCCCGGCTGCCTCCCCCGCTCTCGCTCCGTTCCGCCGGGTTCCAAAACCGCCGGTTGCCCCTCCCGACCAGCGCCCAAACCCACCCGATCCCGCCCCCGCTTATCGAGTTGGCACTCACCTCGGGCATCCCGTAAGCTCATGCCTGTCGCCGAGAGCGAGGGCCGAAAAAGCCCCGGTCACGGAACACCTCCGAACCAGCTAGACTCGGAGCACGCAAGGTCCTGTGGAGCAGCTAGGAGTGCTCGCCACCCTGTCAAGGTGGAGGCCGCGGGTTCAAATCCCGTCAGGACCGCAAGACGCGCGCATCGCGCGTCATGGGTAGGTAGCTCAGTCGGTACGAGCGTCCGCCTGAAAAGCGGAAGGTCGGCGGTTCGACCCCGCCCCTGCCCACATCTGTGAACATGAAAAACGACCCCTGATCTGCGGTTTCGCGGTCAGGGGTCGTTTTCGTCTGTCCGGTTGCGCCCGGCCGTCACCGGCTCCCCACGGGTGGCCGTGCCGAATACGTGCCGAAGATCAACCGTCCCGTAGCGCCTGTTCGATGCGGCGGCGGGCCGCCTCGTCCTGTCCCTGGATGCAGGACGCGTAGACCCTCAGCAGCACTTCGACGCTGTGTCCCGCCCACTCAGCCACCTGCGTCGCTGGCACTCCCCCGTTGAGCCAGGTGGACACGCAGGCGTGGCGCAGGTCATAGACGCGCCGGGCGAGCGGAGAGGCGTACTCGTCCGGGGTGAGCACCTCGGCCCGCGCGGCGTCCCATGCCCTGCGGTAGGTGATGGTCGCCAACTCGCCCCCGCGGACACCCCAGAAGACACGCCCACCGGGGCCGGTCCCATGGTCGGCGATGTGCTGGCGCAGAAGCTTGGTCAGGGGCGGCGGCGTGGGAACGCGGCGCCACTCACCGTCTGCCCTGCCCTTGAGACGGCGGCGTTCCCTGCGGTTCCCGTCGTCGGTCCATTCCGCTCCGACCTCGGGGGATGCCTCGCAGAAGTGCAGGTGACCCCAGTCGTCGGCCGGTGCCTCCCATGACTCGGTTTCAGCGTTCCACTCCAGTGGGGGCAGGAACACGTTGTCTTTGCGCAGGTTCACGGCCTCTTCGGGGCGCAACCCGGCGTAGTAGAGCACGGCGAAGAACACGGCGAGGCGCTCGCCGCTCGGCTTGCGGGCGCGCACGGCGGCCAGCAGCCGCCGGGCCTGACTGTGGTTCACCACGGACCGGCGGTCCACCGTCCCAGCAGCCTTGGGGGCCTTCCACTTCACGAGGGTAACGGGGTTGCTCTCCAGAAGCCCCAGCTCTACGGCGTACTCGCCCGCGTTGTGCAGGATGGCGCGGTTACGGGCGATGGTGGACGGCGCGGCGCGCGTGCCGTCCAACAGGGTCGCGGCGGTGTCCAGTAGGGCGCGCGCAGTCGTGGGGTCGGCCAACTCCCCCACCGGCTTCGTGCTGCGCGCGACCCACGCGAGCGTCTCGGCGGCAGCCGCGGGGCAGTCGGCGCGGCGCTTGGTGTTGAACGCCCATCGGCGGAGCGCACTCCGAATCGCCAGGTCCGTCGGCTTGCCCTTGTCGGTGGCGAGCATGGCGGGCATCACGGTGACCAGCGCCCATGCGATGTTCGCCCGATGCTTGCCGCTCGCGTCCTTCCACTTCATGTCCACGTAGGCAAGGCAGAAGTCGTAGAACGACAGGTCACCGGTCTTGCGCTCCCACGACACCGGGCGGCCGGTGTCGACGTCGAAGGGCTCCCCATTGCGCGCAGCCACGCGAAGCTCAGACTCGAAGGAGAGGGCCTGCGCCTTCAGCCGGAAGGGCTCCTTCCATGCGTTCGGGCCGGTCTTCCACCGCACCCAGTACGTGGTGACCCTGCTCCCTTTGTAGACCTCCATCTTGCGGAGGCGCACGTCATAGGTGGTGTTCGTCATCAGGCGGCCTCTCCGCAGGACGCCCACCAGGCGTCAAGGTCGGTGCGGTTGACCCGCAGGTCTCCGTTGGGCAGCTTGGAGCACTTGGGCGCGCGTCCCTTGGCGCGCCATTCGTAGAAGGTGGACCGGGAGATCCTGATCTCGGCGCACACCTCGGCGAGCGTGAGCCTTTCGGGCCGTTCGGTCTTCATCACGGTGGACACCTCGCGTCCGTTGGGTGATCGGTGGGCGGGCGGACAGGCGGCGCGCGTTTGGTGGCTTGGGCACCGGTCGGTGTACGGGCTTGAGGGGGTAAGCCGTACCAGCCGTACCAGCCTCGTTTTTGCAGGTCAGCCCTGGTACGGCTTGGTCGGGTGGTACGGCTTGAGCCGTACCATGGCCGGTTTGGAGCGGGTGTTGGTACGGCTTGAGCCGTACCAGGGGTGCGAGCCGTACCAGGGCTGACCTGGGGTTATGAGGCTGGTACGGCTGGTACGGCTACCCGCCCCCAGCGGTCAGGGGCAGGGCGGTGACGGTGGCCGGGGTCGGGTGTTCGGGGGTGTCGTCGGGGGTGCAGTAGCGGCCCCAGGCGTCGATGAAGTCGGCACGCAGGTAGCCCTTGGCCTGCCCGGTGGGGAACCGGACGGTGCTGGACCGGATCTCGTATTCGCGCAGCAGGGCACCCAGCTTCATGGCGCTCAGTCCGGTGTGCCCGTACGTGGCCCAAGGGGCTTCGGGGTCGGCCTTGAGGCGTTCCAGCAGGCTGGCGGTCGGCAGGGCAGGGTCGTGGCCGAAGGCGGTGCGGCAGTCAGTGAGCAGCCGCAGCCGGGCCGACATTTGGTCTGCGGTGTCGGTGTCGGCGGTGAGGGCGACCACGGCGGCGCGGGCGCGGTCCGGCCAGTGCCGTCCGGCGTGGTCGGCGACGATGACCAGGGGTTCCCAGGTGTCGGCGGCACGGTCCTCCACGGGCATATCCGGCTCGGCGCGCTCCAACTGCGCCATGTCGTCGCGCAGCCACCGGGCGACCTCGGCGGCCAGGCGTCGCAGCGGTTCGCGGTCGCGCTTGTGCCGGAAGGGCGCGACGGATTCGCCGGGACCCCGGCGACGCATCCGGATGATGACGGCGCGGTCTTCGATGGTGTCGGGCATGGCGCCGATGCCGGCGAGTGCGGCCATGGCGAAGGTCGGGATGGACTCGACGCGGCCGGTGTTGGCGTCGTAGCGCTTGGCGGGCCGGTTGCGCTGGTGGCCCGCGTTCAGCAGGCCGCGCAGGTCCTCGTTGCCGTCGGCTTTGGGGCCGAAGATGGTGTCGGCCTCGTCCACCAGCATGGTGGGCGGGTCATCGTTGATCGACCGGTAGACGGCGGCACTGCTGGAGTTGACGGTGATGAACGGCTCGTGACAGGTCGCTTCGATCACGTCCAAAAGCCTGCTCTTGCCGCACCGCTTTTCGGGGGCGCGGATGACCAGGCGGGGGGCGTGCGCCCAGGCGGGTTGGATGTGGGTGGCTGCGATCCACAGCGCTACCGCGTCGGCGGCGGGCGGGGTCGGCAGGACGACGTAGCGGGTGAGGGCGGCCACGAGCGCGTCCAGCAGCTCGGCGCCTCCCAGGCCGGCGGGTTGGGGTGCGAGGGTCATGCCGCTTCCTTCCGGGACAGGGCGCGGGGGCGGCGGGCTCCGGCGGTCAGGCCGGAGGTGATGGTGGCGTGGGCTTCGTCGGGGCTGACGTGGTGGTGGGCAGGGCCGAAGTGCACGGATGCGGCCTTGTGCAGGGCGTTGTAGGCGTGGTCGTAGGTCAGGCCGCCGGTGCCGATGAGCTGGCCCAGGTGGTAGGCGGCCTTGTTGAGGGCGTGGTTGCGTCCGCCGATCACCGCGACGCGCACACGCTGTGCCTCCTGTTGGAGTGCGGTGGCGATGTAGGCGGTGGGTGCGGCCACGTCGGCGGCGGGCTGGCACTCCATGGGGGGTGGGGTGAGGCGTTGGGTGATCCAGTCGGGCAACGGGGCGGGCGGCGCGTTGTGGACGACGGTGTAGGGGCCGGCGCCGTCCGGCAGGTCCACCAGCGAGCCGGGCGCCACCACGTAGCCGCCGTGGGCGCGGGTGTCAATACACCAGCCCAACGACCTCGGCGAGCCGCCGACCGTGTTGGTCAGCCGCACGTCGGACGGGGCGGTGAAGTACAGGTGCATCCCCCCGCGGCGGGTGGTGACGGTGAAGGTGTCGAACGGGAACGGCTGGCCCTCGCGTTCGTAGAGCGCGGCCAGCACGTCGGCGCCGTCGCCGATGCCGGGCCGTGCCCATTCGGCTGGCGGAATCTGGCCGGGCTTGGGCTGGTCAAGGTCGATGACCACCAGTCCGGACGGGCCGCACGCGATCCCCACGTTGAACCGGCCGCGCGCCCAGAACGCGCGAATGCGGGCCGGGTCGGTGGTGGCGTTGGCCTCCCAGTCGGTGAAGCCACGCGCGGGCCGCTTGTCGCCGGGGGTGAGGGGGAACACGTGCCAGCCTCGGCGGGCGCACGCGAGCGCGGCGGCGCCGGGATGCGTGGTGGGTTTGGTGGCGGCGGTCATGCGGCGGCCCTCGGCGTGGTCAGGGCGGTGGCGAGCGCGGTGCCGATCCAGGTCGTGTAGGTCGGGGGCAGGGCCTCACGCAGGCCGAGGTGGTCGCGGGTCCAGTCGATGCCCTTAGCGGCGCGCATCTCGTCCACGGTGGCCTTGCCGCCGCCGTTGCCGTAGGCGGCGACGTACGGGCCGTCGTAGTAGGCGCCGTGCCGCCACCCGCGTACCCGGCCACGGTGGCGCGGGTGTGCGGGGTTGGGCGCGGTGAAGCCGCCGCCGGTCTCGAAGTAGCGGTGCATGATGACGCCGAGCCCGAACATTTCTCCGCACAGGCGGAGATCCTTGCGGACGGTGCTGCCGGCGACGTTCTCGATAATGTAGGGGCGGCCGGTGGTCCCCAGAGCGGCGCGGACGGATCCGATCAGGCGGGGGTGGGTGCGCCCGATGGCCGCGTTGCGTGCGGCGTTGGTGCCCTTGGTCGGGGCGCTCTCGCCCTGGCAGGGCGGGGAGGCGTGGACGAAGTCGAAGCGGTGGCCGTGCTCGGTGATGTAGGCGACCGCGTCGGCCTGTACGAAGTCGTCACCGCAGTAGTCGGGCCAGGCGACGATGTCCACGCCGGTGACGTGGGCGCCCAGCGCCTGGTAGCCGCGCGTGGCGCCGCCGATGCAGCAACACACGTCCCGGATGCGCATCCCGGACAGGGGGCCGGACACGGCCGGCCCACGGGGCGAGAAGTGCGGGCGGTTGTGCGTCATGATGGGGGGACCTCCTTTGGTCTCCGTGGGGGTCTTCGGGCTTCCGTTGGGGGCCGTGATCGGTTGGGGGTAGGGCGGTCCGGCGGCGTGCTTGGTGGCTTGTGCGCCGGACCGCCCGTTCGCGTTTTGCGGCCCCGGTGGACGTCAGCGGTTCTTGCGGTTGTGGGCGTGGGTGTCCTTGATGTGGGTCCAGATGCGGCGGCCGGTGCGGAGTTGGGCGCCGCGTCCGGCGCAGCGGTGGCAGTACCGCCACGCCTTGCCGGACGGGGAGCGGAACCGGCCTGCGCCGTCGCATTTACGGCACGCCCGATACGGCCAGATCACGCAGTGGGTCAGGTAGCCGACGGCGGCGAGCACAGCCAGCAGGAGCCAGGTTCCGAGGTGAGGGCCGGTGCTGCTAGAGGCGGCGAGTAGGGGCAGCAAAGGGGCCTCCTAGGCCGTTTCCGGGTGTTCGCGCTGGTGGGGGTCTAGGCGCTAGATCACTGGTCAGAGCGAGGACGGGTGTCTAGAGGTGCCTCTAGGTCTAGAAGTGGGTGCCTCTAGACCTAGAGGCGATGCCGGGTCTATTCGGTGGCGTGCGGGGTGGTGTCGAGGGCGGCGCGGACGTGGGCGAGGTGGACGCCCTTGAGGTTCCGGCCGCGTCCGGTTTCGTCCTGTCCCCAAACCTGTGGGGTGGTGACGCCGTGCGGCTTGAGGGCGGTGGCGAGCTGCTTGGCCTTGCCGGTGGGGTCCAGGTCGGCCCAGGCGCCGTAGGTGGACGGGCGCAGCTCGGCGAGCCGGTCTACGAGCACCTGGGAGTGGGCTTTGTCCTCCCCGGGGGCGAACACGGCGGTCAGGTCGTCCAGCAGGGTGGCGCCGTCGTCGGCGGCGGGGGTGGTGTCCTCACCGGCGGCGTAGCCGGTGAGCGTGCCGGCGAGCTTGCGGGCGGCGCGGGCGCGTTCGGCGATGCGGTCGGCGGCCGGTCCGTCGATGTAGTAGCCCCGGCAGATCTGCGGTTCGTCGCTCTCACCGGCCAGGTACCCGATGCCGCGGTCCTGCTTGGTGAAGGTGGTCGCGCGGATGCCGTTCTTGTACATCGAGGTGCCCAGGATCATGTCGTTCTCAAGCTGGCCCATGACGCGCAGGCAGAACCGGGTGCCGACGTTGGCGCTGATCCCGGTGGGCAGGCTGTCCTTGTCGGGGCGCTGCGTTGCCAGGACCAGGATCACGCCGAGCGCGCGACCGCGCTTGATGATGGCGGTGGCCAGCGCTCCGGCCTCACTGCCGTGGTCGTCGTGGGAGAACAGTTCCTGGCATTCGTCCACCACGAACACCAGCGGGTGCAGCCCGAGCGACTTTTTGGCGGCGAGCTGGGGGGTGACCTTGTTCTCCGGCCGCACGTCCTTGGGCAGGCGGGCCAGGGTCTTGGCGCGCTTCTCCAGGTCGGCGTAGACCTCGCGCAGCGACTCCAGACACGCGCCGATGGTGGCGTCATCGGGGCCGGACCCGTAGTGGTGGGCGAACTTCTCGGCGAAGTCCAGGTCACCGGTCCCCTTCAGCTCGAACACCCGGCACTCGGCCGTGGGGTCCAGGCCGGCGGCCAGCAGGGTCGGCTTGATGGCGAAGGTCTTGCCCGCGCCCGGCATCGCCCCGATGAGCTTGTTGCCGTACATCAGGGTGACCGTCACCACGCGTCCGCGCTGGTCGGTGCCGAACGGGACGGGCTTGAACAGGTCGGCGGTCGCGCCGGTCTTGGCCAGCGGCCAAGCGGGCGGCTTGACCTGGTTCATGTCCTGGTCTCCCACCCACAACACCAGGCGGCCGGCGTGCTGGTGGTGAGCGGGCTCGGGCCACACGCACCCCATCGGGCGACGCAGCCCCGACGCCAGCCGGTCACGGCGCTCCATGATGTCGGTGGCCGTCACCCCGTAGGGCAGGTCCACCTCGGCGCGCCAGCCGGGGCCGTCGCGGGTGATGGGGGCGGGGAAGGTGATCCCGCCGCCTCCCTTGCCAACGGCCTTGTTGATCTCGGCGATGCCCAGCGACGACAGGGCGCGCACCACGATCTCGCTGGTCAGCTTGGGCGCCTTGGTCGAGACCACGGCGGTGTCCAGGACGCGCTTGTCCTTGGGGGTGCCGATCCAGCCCAGCACCGCCACCACCACGGCCGTCGCCACCGTCTGCATCAGCCCACCGGCGGCCACCACCGACGCGGCGGCCAGACCGATCCCGACCGTTCCGGCGCCGGTGACCAGCAGGCGGGCGCGGACACGGTCGTTGCGCTCGCCCATGAGCTTGAGGTAGGCGTCATGGTCCTTGCGGTCCACCACGTGGGTGCGCAGCGGCCGGGCGTCCAGGTCGAACGTCCACCGCGCGGTGCCGGACACGATGCGGCCCAGGCCGCGCGGGGAGCGCAGCGCCAGCCGCAGCGAGTAGAGCGGGACGCGGGCGGCGTGGTAGCCGGTGACGTGACCGGCGTAGCCGACCGCCCACCGGATGGTGGCCTCGGCCTCGTCGCGGTTGCGCAGCCAGGTCGCCACGATCGGGCGACGCTGGGCGCGCTCGGCGTCCATCCGGCGGGCCCGCACGTCCGGCCGGCCGGTGTCGGGGCCGTCCACCAGCACGCGCCCCTCAAGCGCGTCGTCGTCAGCGGTGTCGGCGGGCGCGGACGGCAGGGCCGGCGGGGCGCCGGCGGTGTCGCCGGGCGGGCGAATGGAGGTGGCGGTCTCGGCGGAGTCGGTGGCGTCGGTGGAGGAGACGGGGAGGTGGATCACCTCACCCATGGCGTGCCCGGCGGTGGTCATGAGGTGGCACCTTCCTGCTTGGCGTGCTCGGTGGTGTCGGCGGCGGTCAGGCGGTTACGCAGGCGGCTTCCGGTGCGCTCGCTGACCTTGAGACGGCGGCCCAGTTCGGCGCCGGTCATGTCGGGGTGGTCGGCCAGCAGCTTGCGGGCCCGGGCGGTCAGCCGGTCGGACTTTCCGCCGGTCTTGGTGGCCGTTCTGGTGGCGGACTTGGCGGGGCGGGTCCTGGCGGTCACGGCGGCGGGTCGGGTGGCGGACACGGCGGCGGACACTCCACCGGGCACCGCGACCGGCGCACTGTCCGGCGTCGTGTCGGAACGGGTGGCGGTCAGCGCGGGCAGCGTCCGGGCGGACACCTCGGCGAGACTGGCGGCGGACTCGGCGTCGCCGGGGTCTCCCGCCACGGCGGTCGCGGTGGCCTCGACTCCCGTGGGAAACGGG
>NZ_JBFAOF010000085.1:0-14646 GCF_040675125.1 Spirillospora sp. NPDC049652
ACAGGGCCTCCAGGTCGCGGCGGGCATCCCCGTGTACCCGCAGGCCGGACGGGGCGGCGGCTGGGCCCTGCTCGGCGGGGCCCGCACGGACCTGTCCGGGCTCAAGGCGTCCGAGGCCAGGGCGCTGTTCCTGCTGCTGGGCCCCGCCGCCGCGATCGCGCCGGAGGCCAAGGCCGCGCTGCGCAAACTCGTCCGCGCCCTGCCCTCGACGTTCCGGCAGGACGCGGAGGCGGCGGCGGACGCGGTCGTCGTGGATCCGGCCCGCTGGGGTGAGCACCGCCGCGCGCGCCCGGCGCTCGTCGACCTGCTGGAGGACGCGGTCGTCCGGCGCCGCGGCACCCGCCTCACCTACTCCGGACGGGAACGCGTCGTCGCGCCGCTGGGCCTCGCCGACAAGGACGACACCTGGTACCTGATCGCCGGAACCCCCGACGGACGGCGCACCTTCCGCGTCGACCGCATCACGGGCGCCGAGGTCACGGACGAACCGGCCGAGCGTCCGGCGGACTTCGACCTCGCGGCGGCCTGGGACGAGGTCGTCACCGCGATGGAGGCGCGGCGCGCGACGACCACCGCCACCGCGACCGTCGAGACCCGCTACCTGCGCGTCCTGCGGGACCGCTTCGGCCGCCACTGCGAGGTGCTCGAAGAGGCCGAGGACGGCCGCGGCGAGCACCCCTCCGGCGAGCACCCCTCCGGTGAGCACCCCTCCGGTGAGCACCCCTCCGGTGAGCGCGCTCCCGGTGCGGGCGGTCGCGGTGAGCGGGACCGTGTTCGTGTCGCGCTCACCGCGCCGACCGCGCTGGACATCGCCCGCCAGCTCGCGGGCTGGGGCGACCTGGTCGCCGTGGAGGGCCCGCAGTCCGTCCGGGACGAGCTGGCGAAGCTGGCCGCCCAGCTCACCGCGCTGTACGGCGGCTGACAGCGGGGCCCCGGTGAGTCACATCCCGACACGCAGGCCCTGACGCCAGGAGGGGTGCGCCGGCCGCCAGCCGAGTTCGCGCTTGGCCTTGGCGTTGGACGCGCCGCGCAGCTCGGTCATGAGCACGACGCCCGCCTCCCCGGCGGCCAGCCGCCCGACGAACCGCGGGACGCGCATCGGCTTCTTGGCGCCCAGCATCGACGCGACCTCCGGCAGCCATTCGGCGACCGTGGCGGGGTCGTCGTCGACGACGTTGTAGACCCCGCGGCCGCCCTTCTCCACCGCCGCGACCGTCGCCTCGGCGGCGTCGGCGACGTGGACGAACGACCAGACCCCGCCGCCGTCGCCGACGACGGGGAACTTGCGCTTGCGGATCATCTCCAGCTGCGCGGAGCCGGGCGCCATGGACGTGCCGGGCCCGTAGAACGCGCCGTAGCGCAGCACGATCCCCTCGGTCCAGGAGGCGTTCAGGACGGCCTTCTCCAGGTGCTTGACGGCGGTGATCATCGCCGCCATCGGGGCGACCGGCGAGCCGTCCAGGGGGTCCTGCTCGGTCTTGACCGGCCCGCCGGTCCGGGCGTAGGTGAACGCGCCGTTGCTCTGGGCGACGAACCGGCGCACCCCGGCGGCGCGCGCGGCCGCGAGCAGGTTGTCGGTGCCCTCGGTCCGCAGCCGGTCGGTGGCCGCGAAGCTGCGTTCGAAGTGGCGGGTGTCGATGTGCCCGATGGCGGTCAGCTGGTGGACGACCACCTCCGGGGCCGCCTCCCGCACCGCCGCCTCGACCTGGGCGCGGTCGAGCGCGTCGGCGACGACCGGCGTCGCGCCCAGCCGCGCCGCCGTCTCCTTCGCGGCGTCGCTGCGGACCATGGCGAACACCTCGTGCCCCGCGTCGACCAGGCGCGGCAGCAGCTCCCTGCCCATCGCTCCCGTTGCTCCCGCCACCAGTACCTTCATGGTCGGCTCCCTTGCTGTCCGGTTCGGGTTCGCCTCTTGAACCGGACGGCCCGCCGATTCCTGACAGGGGCCGGACGTGTTCCGCGTCACACCCTGAACAGGGGCTCTCCGTGGTCGGCCGCCGCCCACTGCCCGGTCGCGCGGACGAGCTTGTCCGGGTTCGCCTGCGTGCGGCAGGCGGTGATGCCGTCGGCGGTGACCTCCAGGCACATGACGGCGACGACCCGTCCGTCCACGACGGCCACGACGGCGGGTCCGTCGTTGGCCGTCCACAGGTACACCGCGGACTCCCCGCCGACGAGGGCGTGCTTGGCCTCGGCCGGCGTGAACAGCGACTTGATGAACCTCGCGACCGCCGCGGCCCCCTCGAACGGCGTGGTCCGCGCCGGGACCTTCCCGCCGCCGTCGCCGACGGAGACGGCGTCCTTGGTGAGCAGGCGCACGAGCTCGTCGGTCCGGCCGCCGGCGGCGGCGGCGAGGAACTCCTCGACGACCCGGCGGGCGGCCGCCTCGTCGTTCTCCCTGCGGGCCCCGCCCGCCGCGACGTGCTTCTTGGCCCGGTGGAAGATCTGCTGGCTGGCGGCCTCGGTGATGTCGAGGAGCTCGGCGATCTCCCGGTGCGGGTAGTCGAAGGCCTCCCGCAGCACGTACACGGCCCGCTCGCTGGGGGACAGGCGCTCCATCAGGGTGAGGACGGCGTACGAGACCGATTCGCGCTGCTCGGCGGTGTCCGCCGGGCCGAGCATCGGATCCCCCGCGAGCAGCGGCTCCGGCAGCCACCGGCCCACGTAGGTCTCGCGGCGCGCCCGCGCGGAGGTGAGCTGGTTCAGGCACAGGTTGGTGAGCACCTTCGTCAGCCAGGCCTCGGGGACCTCGACGCGTGCGACGTCGGCGGCCTGCCAGCGCAGGAACGTCTCCTGCACGACGTCCTCCGCCTCGTCCGCGGAACCGAGGAGGCGGTAGGCGATGGCCGCCAGCCGGGGCCTCGCCATCTCGAACCGATCGACGTCGTCCACCGTCAGGGGCATGACCTGATCATAAAGCCGGCAGGCGCGCAGGTAGTGGCACGGACCCGGCGGACTTCGCCCCGATCCCGGGAGGCGGTGACGGGATGATCTTTCCCGGGCTACGCTACCGGCCCGGATCGGGCCCAGCGGGAGCTTCTCATCAACACCGTCCAGCGTGCGTTCGCCACCTTGTTCGCCTCCTCCGACCTGGCGGACTGGCGTCCGCTGCTGACGTCGGCCACCGACTGCTTCGCCGAGGCGCTGGCGAGCGGCCCGCTGCCCGCGCGGCTCGTCGAGGCCGTCCTGGAGGAGGGGGACCCGGCCTGCCTCCGGCATCTCGTGGTGAACGAGGACGTCCTCGGCGACGACCTTGAGCTGCAGGGACGCCTCACCGCGACCGGCCATCCGGACGTCGCCGGCGCCATCGTCCACGACTGGAGCAACGTCCAGGGCTGGTGGACGTTGCGCGGCTGCCGCGACGTGCTCGCCGCCGCGCGCCCCCACCAGGACTGGACGAAGCGGGGCGGTCCCGTCTGGGTGCTGGAGAACAACCGTCCGCGCTGGCGCCGGGCGCTGGTGGTGTGCCCGATCGGACGTGCCGCGCGCTCCACGCTCATCGACATCGCCTCCGACCTCACGCGCGCCGAGCAACTGCGCGGGCTCGTCACCGTCCATGACCACGACGGCGGCCTGACGCAGTTGGGCCATTTCAAGCAGGAGAGGTTCCGTCCGGAGGTCGCCGAGGTTCTGCGGGCCGTCCTGGCCGCCGGTGATGTCACCGCGCTGCGCGAGGCGATGACCGTCGCCGAGGGCACGGAAGGCCTGATCGAGGAGCTCTACGAGCCGGGGACGCCCGTCCCGGACATGCTCGCGCTGCGCGTCCACCCCGACTGGGAGGCCCTCAGCCGTGCCCACGCCGACCGCCCGTTCGGCGACCACGTGCTGGAAGCACTCGCGGCACGCCCCGACTGCCCTGCGGATCTTCGCCCACCCGTCCTCCCGGCACCTGCACCCGCGCCGAAGGACGAGCCGGACAACTCCGACACCCTGGTCGCCGCACATCTCGGCGACGACGTGGAGGCATGGCGTGCCGTCCGCGCCAAACTGTCCCGCTTCCGCGGCGACCTCCCCGACCTCCTCGCCGAGACCGCGCCGCCCAAGAAACGCGCCAAGGCCACCGCCTGGCCCGGCGCGGCCGAGCTGCCCGCCTGGGACAGCACCGCGTCCGTCTCCGGCACCCGGGCCAAGTTCCTGACCCTGCTGGACGCCGCGTCCGTCGAAACCCAGCTCAAGCTGCTGAAACACCTGGACGACCGCACGGTCGCCGACCTGTTCGGGCAGGGCGCCTGGCACGACGCGTGGCTCGACTTCGCCATGAAGGCCAGGCAGAAGCGCTACCGGCTCGCCCTGGCACAGCGGCCCGCGCTCACGGCCGAGGCGATCGAGGTCCTGATGAGCCGGGACGACCCGGCCGTCAACGCCCGGCTGTTCCTGCGCACCGGCGCCACCGCCCACCAGCGGGAACGCCTGCTGTCCGGACGGCTGAGCAAGGATCTCCTCGAACGCCTCATGGAACGCGACGGCGGCTTCCGCGCCCGCGACGCGGTCAACTGCTCCAACGTGCGGCTCCAGCGGCACATCCTGGCCCTGGTTCGGGTGCGCGGGATCGTCCCGCAACAACGCCTGATGCTCAACCTGTGGGAACGCGGCGGCCCGGAGGCCGTGCGCGACCTCCTGGAGAACGAGCCGAAAGGACGAAGGTTCGGCCGCAACGTCATCCGCCCCGAGGTACGCCGGCTCACCAGGCGCCTGCTCGCCGAGCCCGACCCGGCGAACGCCCTGGAGACCCTGCGCGCCACCGTCATCGCAGGTGAGACGGCCGAGTCCCAGGCCGCCATCCTCCGCAAGCGAGGCACTCACCCGCACGCCTCGGAGATCTTCCGCGAGGCGCACCTGTGGCAGTGGGACGGCCTCATCGCCGAGCACCGCCGCGAACCCCTCGGCACGATCCCCCTGCTGGGCCTGGCCGAGCTGCCCGAATGCCCGCAGGAACTCCGCGACGAGGCGGCCAGGCGGCGGTGGCGCTGGATCGAGGCCACCAACGACGTCATCGTGGGCGAGACCCCGGAGGAACTCCTCCGCGACAACCCGCCCGGCCCGTGGCTGCACCGCGCGGTCCACGAGGGCGCGGTGACCTGGGACCAGGTGGTCGCCCTCGCCCGTCCGGCGGTCGAGACCCTGACCGCGATGACTGGCCTGGCCGCGCAGGCAGCCCTGACCCCGCTGATCCGAGAACATCTGGACCCGTCCCGAGACGCCTGGGTCCTGGCCCTCCGCATGCTCCCGGACTTCCCGGGCCCCGTCACCGAACTACTGCGAACCGCCGCCCTGGCAACCACACCACCGCACTGACGCGACGGTCGTTCCTCAGCGGCAGAGGGCCCTGCGCACGGCCCTCGCGATCTGCTCGTCGATCCGGCCGTCCGGAGCGCCACCGACGCCGATCCCCGCGATCGGGAAACCGTGGCTCTTGACCGGGACGCCGCCGGCCAGGGTGAGCGTCCCGGGGATCTGCCGGATGGTGGCGTTCCCGGACAGCGCGCTGGTCGGCTGCCCGAACGCCACCGCCGTGTAGGCCTTGCGCTTGGCCGACTCGTAGGTCTGCGGCCCGGCCTTGCGGGTGCGGATGACGAGCCGGATGACCCCGGACCGCTCCATGATGACCACCGTCACCCGCTGCCCCCGCCGCTTGGCGGCCTTGACCGCGGCCCGACTGGCCCGCGCGAGCGACGCGTTCGACAGGACCTCGTCCTTGGGCCACCCGGCCCGGACGTCCTGCCTGAGCGACTGGCGCACGTCCGCGTGCGCGGCGGCGCCCCCCGAGCCGGCGAGCACCGTCGACGCGACCGCACCCAGCGCGACCACCCCGACGGCGGCATGGCGAAGCGACATATCTGTCCCCCTGGACGAAGACGAGTTCTGACCTGCGGGAGGACGGCGCCTCCCCACCCTTTCGTCTCCGCGCCCACCACCAGCAGAACCATGACCAAGGTCATCGTTCACCCCGCTTCCCCCCATGAGCCGCCGCCCTCGGCGGGGGAGTGGGGCTAGACCCACCCGTCCGTGTGGACAGGCCCATACCGCCCGACTCCCGCGCTTCCTACCGTCGTAGACACACCGCGACACAAGGGAGCAAAGCCAATGACCGCCACCACGCAGCCCGACGACGTCCGCACCAAGGACGCGTTCGACGCCGTGAACAAGTACGTCACCCTGTTCGGGGCGATCGGCGCGATCACCCTGGGCACGGTCGCCGTGATGGCGCTCAGCGGCCAGAACACCAACCCGTTCATGTGGATCCGGGCGGTGATCCTGTTCCTGGCCGCGTTCATGCTGCACCGCTTCACCGCCGAGGCCGCCCGCGGCGTCCGCAAGTCCTTCGACCGGCTGCGGACCCTGTCGGTGATCCTGCCGATCGCGATCGTCGGCGTGGACCTGATCCCCGGTGTGTGCCCGGCCTGGTACACCGTCCTGCAGGGCCTGTCGGCCTTGGCGCTGGTCGCCGTCGCGGTCCTCACCCGCACCCGCAGCCTGCGCGCCGCCGCCCCCGCCGAGAACTAGCCACCACCGGATGGCCGGACCGCCACGGTCCTGGCCATCCGACGTCTAGTCCTGGCCATCCGACGTCTACGGGCCGGATCAGGCGGATTCGAGAATGGGACGGATCTCCACGGTCTCCGGGGTCGGCAGGGCCCGGGCCAGTTCGACGGCCTCGTCCTGGTCGGCGACGTCGACCACGAACCAGCCGCCGAGCGTCTCCGCCGCGCCGAACACGGGCTCGTGCGCCGCGGTCGCGGTGCCGTCGGCGGCCTTGCGGACGGTCACCGGTCCCGCGCCGGCGGTGTCGAACGCCTCGCCGCCGACCAGCTTGCCCTCGGCGGCGACCTTGCCGATCCAGGTCTGGTACGCCTCCCGGAAGGCGTTCCGGTCTTCCTGGATGGCCTGGCGCGAGGCGTCCGTCTCGAAGATCACCAGAGCGAATCGCATGCGTGTGTCCTTTCGGGGTCTGTCGGTTGACGCTGGGGGAGGCGGCCGGATCAGCCGTTGCCGGAGGCGGCCCATTCGACGAACTGGACGATCACACCGTTGGGGTCGGTGACCTGGAACAGGCGCTCTCCCCACGGCTCCTCGCGCAGCGGCATGGTGATGCGGACACCGGCCTCGCGAAGCCGCTGTTCCTCCTTGTCCAGGCCCTCGGCGACGGTGAACGCCAGGATCAGGCCCGCGGCGTGCTGGTCGCGCTGCTCGGGCGGCAGCACCTCGATGCCGCGGGCGAGCAGGACGATGTCGAACGCGTCGGGCCGGGTCAGGGACGCGAAGCCCTCGGCGGCCTGCTGGACGGTGTAGCCCAGGTGAGCGGTGAGGAACTCCTGCGAGGCGGCGACGTCGGCCACGGTGAGCGAGACGGTGGAAGCGGTGAACTGCACGAAGTGCCCTTCGGACTAGATGGTTCCTCCGTCGCAAACTTGCGACGGACGTAAATTTAGCCCAAGCGAGGTCGGGGTGTCAACATAAAGATGCTACGAGGGTAAGATTGCGCCATGGATACCCAGACGCCCGCCCCCGTGACCGGCCTCCGCGAGTCCAAGAAGCAGGAGACCCGGCAGCTCATCTCCGACCACGCGACCCGCCTGTTCATCGCCCAGGGCTTCGAGCAGACGACCATCGCCGAGATCGCCGCCGCCGCCCGCGTCGCGAAGAAGACCGTCACCAACTACTTCGCCCGCAAAGAGGACCTGGCCCTGGACCATCAGGAGGAGTTCGCCGCCTCGCTGGCGAACGCCGTGACCGCGCGCCGGCCGGGGGAATCGGCGCTGGCCGCGCTGGACCGCGCGTTCGCCGACGCCGTCGCCGCCCAGGACCCGGTCGCCGGGTTCTCCGGGCCCGAGTTCGCCCGCATGATCGCCGACAGCCCCACCCTCAGCACCTGCCTGCGCGGCCTCCACGACCAGCGCGAACACCACCTCGCCCTGGCCCTCGCCGACGCCACCGGCGCCCCCGCCGACGACATCACCGTCCAGACCGCCGCCGGACTCCTGGGAACCGTCCACCGCGTCCTGTTCCACCGCATCCAGACGCTCACGCTGGCCGGACACCCCAACGACCGGATCGCCGAGACCATCACCCCCGAGGCCACCCGAGCCTTCGAACTGCTCACCCCGTCCCTGGGCCACTACGCCGTCGCCTGACCAGCCCCTGTCACTACTGGCCGTCGCCGTCAGTTGCGGGCCGGTCGTAGGTGAGGAACGCAGCGCCGCTGCCGAGGACGGTGTGGTCGGTCAGTTCCCAGGTCCGCGGGTCGAAGGCGGCCGTGCGGGAGAACAGCGGGATGCCCGTGCCGATGGTCAGAGGGCCGACCTTGAGGATGAGCCGGTCGATCTCGCCGTACAGGGCGCCGGCGAGTTCGCCGCCGCCTACCAGCCAGATGTCCTTGCCGTCCTCGCGCTTGAGCTCCTTCACCTTCGCGACGGGGTCGGTGGCGACGAGCTCGACGGCGGGGTCCGGGCTCTCGGTGAGGGTCCGCGAGAAGACAAGGTGCCGCAGATGCGGATACGCGTTGGTGAGCCCGGCCTTCAGCCCGATCTCGTAGCAGCGGCGCCCTTCCAGGACGGTGTCGAAGCAGGTGCCCTCGGCGGTGACCGACAGCGCCGCGCGCGCCGGCCCGGGAAGGGTCTCGGGGCAGTCGGCGACGAGGTGCTCGATGTAGTCGCCGGGGATGGGCCAGAAGCCGTCCGGGCCAGTGGGGTCGGCGCCGTCCGGACCGGCGATGAAGCCGTCGAGCGTGGTGGCGATGTAGTACACGAGCTTTCGCATGAAGAGGCCTCTCTCACTTAACTGCAACCATAGTACTCTGTTCGGAGTGGTTTGAATGTAGTACTCCACTTGCAGTGGTGTCAACTCATTGTGGATGCGGTCGGGAGGGCGGCGGGGCTGTGAAGATCAGCCGAGCGTGAACGTCCTGGCGCGGGTACGGCGCCGGCTGGGAGGGTGGGCCGCATGGAGGATTTGCGGGACGCCGAGCGCCGACTTCAGACCGCGCAGCTCGCCGGGGATGTCGAGGCGCTGGATCGGCTGCTGGATGACCGGCTGCTCTTCACCTTCGGTGGGAACGTTCAGACCAAGGCGGACGACCTGGAGCTGCACCGCACCCGGACGCAGGTGCTGACGAGGGTGGCTGAGGAGGAGCTGACCGTGTTCGCCGAGGGAAGCACCGGCGTGACGTGGTTCCTCGGCACCGTCGAAGGGACCGTCTCCGGGACGCCGTTCGCGGCCAGGATGCGCTACACCCGTACCTGGCTGCACGACGAGACGCACGGCTGGCGAATCATCGCCGTGCACGCCAGCACGACCGACTGACCCAGCCCACACGCTGCAGGGCCGCCCCCTAGGCAACTCCAGGCCACGCAGGGGCCGGCATCGGTGGCACGTCAGGTGTTGACGGCCTCGACCTTGCGCCGGCGGGCCTTGAAGAAGGAGCACACGCCGAAGACCGTCATGCCCGCCGCCACCGCAGCCACGGGCCGGCGGGCATGTTGGCGTACTGACGCAGTGTGCGTCACAGGAGCCTGGGGTCAGCGTCCGATGTGGTAGCCGAGCTGGGCGTGCCTGCCCGAGATGCCGAACGTCTTGGGGGTGTACCAGGCGGCGCCCGACACCGGCATGAACCCGGTCGAGCGGCCCCGCACCAGCGTGATCGTGCCCTCGCCGGAGTTGTCGTAGGGGGCGCCGACGACGAGGTCGGCGTACCCGTCCCTGGTGTGGTCGAGCAGGCTGACCTGCATGCCGAGCTGGTCGTTCTTGGCGGCGGTGCCGGGCACGCCGGCTGTCGCCTGCGAGATCCACTGGGACTTGGCGCCGGTCAGGCCGCCGCCGGAGCCGAACAGCAGGTAGGAGCCGCCCGCCGAGGCGGCCTTGCCGACCTTGGTGCCGGGGGCGCCGATGGCCAGGTCGGCCTTGCCGTCCTTGTTGACGTCCCCGGCGGACACGTCGGCGCCGAACCGGAAGCCCTTGGTGACGACGCCCGGCACGCCGGCGGTGTTGGCGTTGATCGTGTACTTGGCGGTCGGGGTGACGCCCGCGGCCGAGCCCTTGAAGACGGTGACCCGGCCGCCGGTGTGGCCGTAGTCGACCGACTGGCCGATCGCGATGTCGGCGTGGCGGTCGCCGTCGAAGTCGCCCACCGCGACCGACCCGTACTCGGCGTACGTGGAGGACTCGGGCTTGATCGCGTCGTCGTTCACCGGCTGCCACACGCTGATCTGGCCGTCGTCGGCCGACGCCCACAACATGACCAGCGAGCTGCCCTTGCCGGTCACGTTGCCGAAGGCGAACTTCGCCTTGAAGGGGGCCATGGCGGCGGCGCGGGCGGTGCCGGGCTTCTCATCCGGGCGCGGCGCGGTGTGCAGCGTCAGACCCCCGGTGGGACGTCCGGACGCGGCGCGGGCGCCGCTCGGGCCGAACGAGGTCCAGCCCCACCCGTAGACACCGGACCATGCGAAGTCGGCGTAGCCGGCGCGGTTGATGTCACCGGCGCCGAGCGCCACCCCGGCGCGCATGCCGGACGGGATGGTGGGGTCGGGCAGCGCGGTGACGGCGTGGGTGCCCAGCCCGGACCGGCCGCCCCAGAAGATGGTGACGGCGCCGGCGTTCTTCTTGCTGCCGGTGTCCTCGTCGGGGGCGCCGACCACGAGGTCGGCGTAGCCGTCGTGGTCGAAGTCGGCCGAGGCGACCGAGTACCCGAAGTGGTCGTCGCGCTCGGCGGTGCCGGTGACCCCCTTGGTGTCCTGCGACAGCACCTGGCGCTTGCCGGTGTTCAGGCCGCTCTTGCTCCCGTAGGTCACGGTGACGAAGCCGGCGGCCTTCTTGGCGCCGACATTCCCGTAAGGGCTGCCGACCGCGAGGTCGACGTAGCCGTCGCCGTTGAAGTCGAAGGGCTTGGCGAGTCCTGCCGCGGACGCGGTGGGGGCGAGCACTGCCAGGCCGCAGGCGGCTGTGCACGCGGCGACGGAGAGCGAAAGAACTCGGATACGCAAAGGAACGGACCTCCTGGCCTGCACGTCCGGATAACGCGCGGTACAGGAGGGACGGGTGTTGCCGTCCCCCGGTTTACCCGTTTCCCGAGAACGAAGAGATCACATTGAGCCGATCCCATCGCGCCGCGATCCGCAATGCTCGGCGAGTGGGGTGTCAGGGCTGCGGCGTCCTTTGGGGCGACGTGCGGGTCCGGTTCTCGACGTGGTGTTTGAGCGCCTGGTTGAGAGCCTCGAAATCGGCCTGCGTGCGCGCGATCGTTGAGCCGAGGAGGGGCACCAAGAGGCCGGAGAAGCGTTCACCCTGTTCCAGGTCGGTGCCCCCGTCGCCGGCGGGTGCGAGCCTGAACCAGTGCTCGCCGTCGAAGACGCCGGGGGCGAGCAGGCGTCCGATCCAGCGCAGCTCTGTTCCGGAGTCGGCGGCCAGCACCTTCGGCTTGAAGGTCATCGGCCTGCCCTGGGCGGGGAACATGCGCAGCGTGAGCCGGGAGCCGACCTCGGCCGTCCCGGCGGCCTCGCGGATGAAGGGGTTCCAGGCGGGATAGCCGGCGAGGTCGGTCAGGACCTCCCAGACCCGGTCGGGCGCGGCGTCGACGTGCACGGACGTGGAGATCGTCTTCATGGCGGCAGTGTCGTCCGGCCGGCCCGGCCGTGCCCAGTGCGCGGGTCACGGACCGGACCGTGAGTTTCTCCCGGTTCCGGCCTGTCTGATCTATCCTCTGCTGAGCGAAGTCCCAGGCTGGAGGGGGCATGTGGCGGACGACGATCCGGTTGCGGGCGATGTGACGGCGGACCTCCCCGGCCCCCGGCTGGCGCGCGGCATGCTCTTCGCGGTCCTCGGCTCCTTTCTGCTGATCGTGCCGCTGAACGTGGCGGAGAGCGCGCCGCGCGCCGGTGGGGCGTGGGCGCCGGTGCTGTCGGGGTTGGCCTCGCTGGTGGTGTTCGCCCTGCTGCTGGTGCACTGCTCGCCTCGTGGCCGCCGGCTGTCGGTACGGGCCCGGACGGCAGCGCTCGTCGCCCAGACCGTGCTGACCTATGCCCCGCTGGTGTGCTTCGGTGCGCGGTGGGGTGGGATGGGCGGGTTCCTGGCCGCCTCACTGCTGCTGGCGCTGCCGCCCCGGCTCGGCTGGTCGCTGCTGGCCGCGGTGTCGGCCAGCGTGGCGGTCTCCAGTGCGCTGGCCGGGCAGAGCCTGCTGGTCGTCGCCTACATGGGGCAGTCCACCGCGCTCGTCGGGGTGGTCGTCTACGGGGTGACCCGGCTGGGCGAGGCGGTGACCGCGCTGTCGGCCTCGCGTGCCGAGGCGGCCCGGCTGGCGGTGTCGGAGGAACGCCTGCGGTTCGCCCGCGACCTGCACGACCTGCTCTCCTACAGCCTGTCGGCGATCACCTTGAAGGCCGAACTCGCGCGCAGGCTGACGCGCTCGCACGCCGACCGGGCCGAGGCGGAGGCGCGGGCGGTCGCCGAGCTCTCCCGGCGGGCGCTCGCCGACGTCCGCGAGGTCGCCGCCACCTACCGGGACCTGTCGCTGGCCGACGAGTGCGAGGCGGCCCGCAGCATCCTCGCCGCCGCCGGGATCGAGTCCTGGGTCGCGCTCGGCCTGGACCCGGCCACGATCGACCGGCGCGTCCAGACCACGCTGGCGATCGTGCTGCGCGAGGGCGTCACCAACGTGGTGCGCCACTCCCGCGCGCGGCGCTGCGACATCGCCCTGACGACGGACGGCGGCCGGGTCCGGCTCCAGATCGCCAACGACGGGGCGGCGGCGGACCTCGTTCCCGGCCCGGTCGACGGTAGCGGGCTGCTCAATCTCGGTCATCGGCTGGCGTCCGTCGGCGGCGTCCTGCGCACCGAGATCGCCGCCGACGGCCGGTTCGTCCTGACCGCGGCGGCACCGTCGTGAGCGGGACGACGGTGCTGCTCGCCGAGGACGTCCACATGATCCGGGGCGCGCTGGTCGCGCTGCTGGAGCTGGAACCCGACCTGCGGGTGGTCGCCGACGTCGAACGCGGCGAGGACGTCCTGCCCGCCGCGCTGGAGCACCGGCCGGACGTGGCGGTGCTGGACATCGACCTGCCCGGCGTCGACGGGCTGGCCGCCGCCGTCCAGCTCCACGCCGCCCTGCCCGCGTGCCGCACGCTGATGCTGACCAGCCTCGGCCGCCCCGGGACCCTGCGCCGGGCGCTGGCCGCCGGGGTGCACGGCTACATCCTCAAGGACGCCCCGCCGGAGGAGCTGGCCCGCGCGGTGCGCGCCGTGGCCTCCGGCCGCCGCGTCATCGACCCCCAGCTCGCCGCCACGGCCTGGGAGGCGGGGCCCAACCCGCTCACCCCCCGCGAGCGCCAGCTCCTGGCTCTGGCGGCCGAGGGCGCCCACGCTCGGGAGATCGCCGAACGCCTGCGCCTCGGCCTGGGCACCGTCCGCAACCACCTCGCCAACGCCACCGCCAAGACCGGCGGCCGCAACCGCATCGACGCCATCCGCATCGCCCGCGACAATGGCTGGCTCTGAGAGCCCCATCCCGTAGTGGAGCGCAGGGCCGTTGACACACGACGACGAGTGGGTGCTCCAAACGCGGTCGGTCTCGGAAGCGCGTCCTGACCGCCGGCGCCGCAACGGGATGGCGACCGGCACGCCGGTCGGGCGGCCGGGTTGACAGGGGAAAGTGTGAGTGGTTTATTACTCACATGACGACGAGCCGAGGGCGACAGCTCTCCACCGCCGACGAGCGACGGGAGACCGTGCTCGCCACCGCGATCGGCGCCTTCGCCGCGCGCGGCTACTGGGGCACCACCACCACGGAGGTGGCCAAGGCCGCCGGGATCTCCCAGGCCTATGTCTACCGGCTGTTCCCGAGCAAGGAGTCCCTGTTCGTGGCCGTCGTCGAGCACTGCTTCGTGAAGGTGCGCGGCGCGCTGGAGGAGGCCGTGGCGACCTGCGGCGGCGGCTCGGCCGAGACCGTCCTGCACGCCATGGGCGACGCCTATGCCCGGCTGATCAGCGACAACGCCCTGATGCTGATCCAGCTGCACGCCCAGGCGGCGGCGGTCTCGGAGCCGGCGGTGCGGGAGGCGGTCCGGCAGGGTTACGCCCGGCTGGTGGAGTACGTGCGCGGCGCCTCCGGCGGGGGCGAGGCGCAGGTCCAGGACTTCTTCGCCCGGGGCATGCTCTGCCACCTGCTGGTGTCCACCGGCACCGAGCAGGTGCAGGCGCCCTGGGCGCGGACCCTCTCGGCGGGCATCACGCACTACTGACCTCCCGGCGAGCCGGGCCGCATCGGCGGGGCCCGCGCCCCGCCCTCTCTTGGCCCTCAAGACTGAGTGGTCAACCACACACACTTGGAGTCGGAGATGCGCAGGACGACCACGGGCCCGGCGCTCGCGGCCCTGGCGGGGGCGCAGTTCCTCGTCGTGCTCGGAAACTCGATCGTCAACGTGGCGCTCCCGCAGATCCGGGACGGCGCCGGGCTCGGCGACGGCGGCACGACGTGGGTCGTCAACGCCTACGGGCTGGTGTTCGGGGCGCTGCTGCTGGCCGGCGGCCGGGCGGCCGACCTGGTGGGACACCGGCGGGTCCTGCTGGGTGGTCTGGCGGTGTTCGGCGGAGCGTCGGTGGTGGCCGGGCTGGCCTCGTCGGCGGGCCTGCTGATCGCCGCGCGGGCGGTGCAGGGGGTGG
>NZ_JBFAOF010000086.1:0-14516 GCF_040675125.1 Spirillospora sp. NPDC049652
CATCGGCTAGAGCCGGTCTCGAAGCGACCTCAGCCACGCGCGCGAACGCGTTACCTGCACGGTGGAGCGAAGCCGAAGGCGAGCGCAACCGGGCAGATCGCGAAGCGATGCCGCGTTCGCCCAGGCACGGTCACGCAGCGAGCCGCCAGGCGAGCGCAGTGGGCCGGGACTGCGATCAACGCAGCGAGCCGCCAGGCGAGCGCAGTGGGCCGGGACTGTGACAACACAGCGAGCCGTTAGGCGAGCGCAGTGGGCCGAAACTTAACTAGTACTGCCCATGTCCACGGCGTCGAGGTCCAGGAGTCGGGCGTGCAGGACGAGGCGTTGCTGCAGGGCGGCGCGGAGGGCTCGGTGCAGGCCGTCCTCCAGGTAGAGCTCGCCCTTCCACTGGACGACGTGGGGGAACAGGTCGCCGTAGAAGGTGGAGTCCTTGGCGAGGAGGGACCGGAGGTCGAGTTCGCGCTTGGTGCTGATCAACTGGTCGAGCCGGACCTGGCGTGGCGGGATCTTGGCCCAGTCCCGGGAGGACAGGCCGTGCTCGGGATAGGGCTTTCCGTCGCCGACCGCCTTGAAGATCACGGTTTTGAGTCTACGGTCTCGGGGACCGCGGACGGTTCGGGCGCCGTCAGGGGCCGGCCGGTGACGGAACGGCACGGGCGCGGGCGGGAGAAGGCGTCGGGGGATCCGGTTCCGGCCGAGGCTGTGGCGGATGTCTCCGGCCACGGCCGGGGACGGCCGGGGTGGTGGCGCGGTGTGGTCACGAGTGTCCTCGGGGTGGTGTGGGGCGGCTCAGATGGAGCCGGAGAAGGTGTCGCACTGGCCGGGGTCTCCTGTCCGGTAGCCGGTCGAGAACCATTTCTGGCGCTGG
The DNA here is from genome assembly GCF_040675125.1 of Spirillospora sp. NPDC049652. Taxonomy (NCBI): domain Bacteria; kingdom Bacillati; phylum Actinomycetota; class Actinomycetes; order Streptosporangiales; family Thermomonosporaceae; genus Spirillospora; species Spirillospora sp. NPDC049652. Next base: position 869 of record NZ_JBFAOF010000086.1, read on the forward strand.
GCGGCGGTGCCGTGGGTGAAGCCGTCCGGATCGACGCGGCCCTGTGCCCGCTCCTGGATGCGGTCGTCGCCGACGGCTCCGGCGGCGTCCAGGGCCTCGTTGATGTCGTTCTCGGTGAGCCGCGTCAGGAAGCCCGTGGACACGGCGTGCTTGGCCCACGTGCCGGCGAAGCAGTCGGCCTGGAGTTCGAGGCGGACGGAGCCGCTCGTGGCGCCCTTGGCGTTCGCCTTGACCTTGCCCATCGTGCCGAGCAGGTTCTGGATGTGGTGGCCGTACTCGTGGCCGACCACGTACGCCTGCGCGAACGGGCCGCCCTTGGCGCCGAAGTCGCGCTGGAGGTCGTCGAAGAAGGTCAGGTCGAGGTAGACGCGGCGGTCGGCGGGGCAGTAGAACGGGCCGACCTGGGAGGTGGCGTGGCCGCAGCCGGTCTGGGTGGCGCCGCTGAACAGCCGCGTCCTGGCCGGCGAGTAGCGGTTGCCGTCGGCCGCGAACCGCTGCGACCAGTACTTCTGGACGCTGTTGACCGTGCCGACGATGCGGCAGTCCGCGGACTGGTCGGCGTCCGCGCCGGTACGGCACTTGGCCGCAAGGTTCGAGCCGGAGCCGATCTGCCCCTGCCCGCCGGTCTGGTGCGACCCGGACCCCGAGCCGCCCGTCAGGTCGAGTCCGAACACCAGCGCGACGATCGTCACGACGACGCCGACCGCGCCGCCGCCGATGACCATGCCGCCCGGCATCCCACCGCCACCGCCGCCACGCGCGTCCTCCACTTGTGAGGCGTCGAGTTCGGCGTCGTCTCTGAAGTCCATCCCGATCCTTTTCCCGGAGCCCTCCCGCTCACACCAGGGTGACATGGACACCAAAAGGCTCGCACAGACCGCGCCAAGTTGTGGATAACTTCGTCGGCGGTCGGCTGACCAGGCAGGATGTGAACGCCGGTCAGTTCGCGGCGGGCGGGAGGCGGATGTCCTGGCCGCCGAGCCCTAGGCGGCGGAGGATGCCGCCCGCGTGCTCCTGGAGCAGCCGGCGCGCCCGGGGGGCGTCGCCGTCCCGGAGCGCGGCGGCGATCTGACCGTGCTCCTCGACATCCTCCGCGGCGTTGTCCGGGTCGGCGACGGAGCCCGCCGTGAGCCGGAGCTGCTTGTTCCACAGCCGCGCGTACATGTCCTGGACGACGGAGTTCCCCGCCGCCGCCAGGAGCCGGTTGTGGAAGGACGCGCCCATGTCCACGAAGTCGTCGTCACGGACGGGACGGCTGGGGTCGGCGTCCGGGGCGAGCGCGTGTCCCAGTTCCCGGAGCCTGTCCGGCCCCATGGAGGCCACGCGGTCCAACGCGAAGAGCTCCAGAAGCAGCCGGGCCTCCATGGTCTCCCGGCCTTCCGCCAGGGTGACGGGAACGACCAGCCATCCGCGCTTCGGGTAGAGCCGAAGGAACCCCTCGGCTTCGAGCCTGTGGAGAGCCTCACGGACGGGCGTCCTGGAGATGTCCAGTTGTTCGGCCAGCGCGCCCTCGGACAGCAGCGTGCCACCGGGATGCGTGCCGTCCAGCAGGCGTCGCCTCACGTGCGCGTACGCGCGTTCGGCGGCGGGGGTGCGCATGGTCATATCGTCATCGTCCCGCAGAACGCGCTCTGCTTTCAGCGTCCGGGACGCCACCGGGACGGGAGCGCGCGTCGCTTTGGCATGTCGTCCGGCGTTCGGCGGGGCCTGGCTCATGCCTGCGCGTCGGCTCGGTCCAGGTGCGGCGCGCTCGCCGGGACGGCCGCGAACGCGTCCCTCGGGAGATAGCGGCGCGAATTGACGGCCACGACACTCAGGCAGGCGAACACGACGACCGCCACCAGCAGTAGAAGCACGGTGTACGAGAGGGCGGCCGAGAGGAACGCCAGCAGGGCGGGCAGAAGGAAACCGGTGTAGGTGAGCGCGTAGAACACTCCGGTGAGGCCTGCCAGGTCCTTGCCGGTGGCGATGCGCTGGATCTCCAGAAGCCCGCTGACGAGCCCGATGCTGTAGCCCGCACCCAGGATGATCGCCACGGCCAGTCCTCCCCAGGGGGAGCGGGGGCCGGCGTTGAGCGCGCACATGAGCGTTCCGACGCCGACGAGGCCGAGGGACGCCATCGCCCCTCGCGCCGTCGAAATCGAGTCGAGCCGCTTGGCGATGGGCTGCACGGCCACCCCCGTCCCCAGCGTGACCACGGTCAGCACGGTCGCGTAGACGAGCTGCCAGGTGCCCATCCGATCGGCTTCCAGCTGAGGGGTGATGGCGTAGGCGATGCCCGCGGCACCGAAAATCCACGGAGCCGTAGGGAGGACCACCCGGACGAACCGCCGGTGACCGGCGGCCAGGACACGAAGATCCCGCCAGAGCGGCCCTTCGATACGGCCGGGGGGCAGTTGCGGGACCTTCGGCAACAGCGTCAGCACCCCGAGCGAGAGGGCGATGGGCGGAAGGTAGGGAAGCACCATGGGCCACGGCGCCCACTGGGCGAGCACGCCCGCGACACCGGCGCCCATCCCGAATCCGGCCGTGAGCGCCAGGGAGGCCCGTCGCGCGCCCGCGCCAGGCGACGCCCCTGGATCGAAGGGTGCGCCGGAGAGTTCCTTCACCCAGCTCGTCCCCACGGCCATCGCCACGCCGACCGCCACCCCGGTCAGCATCCGCCCCAGGAAGATCGGCCCTACGCCCAGCGGGCCCGCGGCGAGCACCGCGCACGCGACGGCGGACAGGGCCGTCCCCATGAGCATCAGCGGCCTGCGGCCATAGCGGTCGGAGGCCGGGCCGCCGATCAGGAGGCCGGGCACCAGGCCGAGGACGTACGCGCCGAGCATCGCGTCGACGGTGAGGGGCGAGTAACCGCCCAACCGCCGGTACATGACCAGCAGCGGCGTGAACTGGTTGCCCGCCCATCCGCAGCAGAACATCGCGGCGGCGACGGGCCGCCAGGCGGACGCGGCGGGGCGCGGTTCGTCGATTCCGGACATCGCGGCGGGGATCTCTCGTTCCGGGGCTACTTGGATCCTTAGAATATGCGACTTGTATACAAGACGGGTGAGTCGGGGTCGCTTGTGCGCGCCAAACCGCTTCTGGCCTGCGGAGAGGGCGCCGGGGTGCGCGGGTGCGGTTGCCGGAAACGGCCACGACAGAGTTAGGGGCGGCACCCTATGGATGCCGCCCCCAACGTGCAGTTCTGCCGTCCAGCGCTGAACGCGCGGCGGCCGCTCGGTCAGTCGAGCGCCGAGGCTCCCGAGTCGGCGGGCTGGGAAACCTGCTCGACGGACCGCAGCCACTCGTCGAGGTCGACCCGTCCGTCGCCGTCCGCGTCGGCGCTCATCAGGTGATCCAGGGCCGCCTCGGGAAGGTCCAAGCCGAAGCTCTTGTAGGACGCCCGCAGCTCATCCCTGGTGACGGAACCGTCCCCGTCGGTGTCGAGCGCCTTGAAGGTCGCCTCCGCCTGCTGGCGCAGAGACGTAACGCCCGACGGGGCGGGGGACTCGGTACCGCCGTCGGGCGATGCGCCGCCGCCGTTGAGGGTCTCTTCGTCCGCCATGTCTGCCTCTTCTCGGATCGCCGCAGTGATCAGAACTCGTCGAGGGTACGCATCCCGAACGTTGAGGGCGGCACCGATCGGTGCCGCCCTCCTCAATCGGGAAAACCGATCCGCGGGCGGCTCAGCTCGCGTCCGGCGTTGGTCAGAGGCCCGGGATCTGACGGGCCGCGAAGGCCTGCCGCACGGCCTCGGCCGCCTTGTCGCCGTACATGCTGCGGGCCGTCGCCACCGTGGTCTTCGCGGCGGCGCTGAAGCCGGTGTCCGGCGCGAAGGAGAACTGGGCGTTGACGATGATCCGGTCGGCGACGCGCGCGCCGAGCGCCTTCCGGATGTCCCACAGCGCGTTGGACCAGATCTCGCCGTCGGCGTGCACCTCACCGACCTTGTCGCCGTACACCTTGCCCGTGTCCAGGCGGCGCAGGCAGTGCGGGACGGTCGAGGTGTAGCCGGTCGAGTCCCAGTCGGCCACGCACGGCTCGGGGGTCAGACGCGGCCAGCCGTACCGGGCGTCGGCGGCCAGGCCCACCTCGACGCCCAGGTAGTCGCCCCACGCCTCGCCGATCGCGCCGGCCTCCTCGGAGGCGCCGAACCCCGGCACCTGCGCCTCGTGCACGGCGTGCCCGTACTCGTGGACGACCACCTCGGCGTCCTCGGCGTCGTCCACCCCGCCCTTGCCGAAGCGGATCTCGTGCTTCTTGTCGGTGAAGAACGAGTTGTCCGAACCCCACTGGTTGATCCGGACGTTCTGCTGCTTGTCGTTGGCTCCGGGGAACTCCGAGCCGAAGCCGAGCGACTGCAGGTACTCCTGCGCCTCGTTCACCCAGAAGTACGCCATGACCTGCTCGAACTGGTCGGCGTCACGGGTGTACCGGAAGTCGCCGGTGGCCGAGTACGCGGGCGCGCCGGTCTCCGAGCGGATGACGGCCCAGCGCCCGGAGAGGTTGCCGCTGCCGTCCAGGTTCCGCAGCGCGACCGTGGTGTACGCGGAGGCGGGGACGGCCGACGCGGCGTTCTTGCCGTCCGTCAGGCTCTCGTCGCCCGAGGACTGGACCGGGTTGACCATGAAGATCTGGCCGGTGCCGGTCCCGGGGGCCGCCGGAGGCGCGGCGAGGGCGGGAGTGGCGGCGAGACCGGACGCGGTGACGAGCGCGGCGGCGGTGGCCAGCGCGGCGCGTGGTGCACGGATGGGACGGGTCAAGGCTCCTCCAGGCGGGCCGAGGGACCGGCCGGTCGGGCCGGTCCGTCGGGGGATCATGTCCTACCGCGGGGCCTTTGGGTAGAGGGGTCCTGAATCCGGTCTGTGGAGGTCGCCCTGGAGGGTCTGAGCCCCCGAAACGGGACCCAAAGCAAAGAGGGCGGCACCCGTGGGTGCCGCCCTCATCGCGTTTAGCCTGCTAGAGGCTGGCGGAGGATACGAGATTTGAACTCGTGAGGGGTTGCCCCCAACACGCTTTCCAAGCGTGCGCCCTAGGCCACTAGGCGAATCCTCCGTGGGCAAGCTTACCGGGTTCGGGGGACTGCTCGGACATCTATTACGGCCGCCGGCGGGATGGGGCCGTAGACGTGCGGGAACAGGCGGCCGTCGGCGGGTTCCAGACGGACGTCCAGGCCCGCCGTGGAGATCGTCAGGAGGACCAGGTCAGCCGCGGGGACGTCCTCGTAGAAGGCCGCCAGGACGCCCCTGACCTGGTCGAGGTCGGAGGAGCAGTGGATGAAGCCCTCCTCGTCCAGCGTCCGGCCGAGGGTGGACATGGCGTACGGCGCGCCGGTGGCGCGGGCCGATTCCCAATGGCGGCGTTCGGCGATGTGCAGGACGGTTTCGGGTGGTGAGGAGGGGGTGAGGTCGGTCATAGAGGCGGAGCTTACGTCGGGTGGTGTCCGGAGGAGGCGCGAGCGGCGCCGGGGATGTCATAGACTCTGGGCAGACCCCTCGCACGGCGTCACCCTGTGAACCTCCCCAGGGCCGGAAGGCAGCAAGGATAAGCAGGCTCTGGCGGGTGTGCGGGGGGTCCTTTTCGCTTCTGACGCTCTGCTGCGCGAGGGAGGGCGGCCCCCGATGAGCCTGGCTCTGTACCGCAAGTACCGTCCAGCGACGTTCGCCGAGCTCAAGGGGCAGGAACACGTCGCCGAACCGTTGCAGCAGGCGTTGCGCAACGGGCGCATCAACCACGCGTACCTCTTCAGCGGGCCGCGCGGCTGCGGCAAGACCTCGTCCGCCCGCATCCTGGCGCGGTCGCTGAACTGCGAGCAGGGCCCCACGCCCGACCCGTGCGGCGTCTGCGACTCGTGCGTGGCGCTCGGCCCCACCGGCTCCGGGCACATCGACGTCATCGAGATCGACGCCGCGTCCCACGGTGGTGTCGACGACGCCCGTGACCTGCGCGAACGCGCGTTCTTCGCGCCGGTGTCCGCGCGCTTCAAGGTGTACATCATCGACGAGGCGCACATGGTCACCCGGGAGGGCTTCAACGCGCTGCTGAAGCTCGTCGAGGAGCCCCCTCCGCACCTGAAGTTCGTCTTCGCGACGACCGAGCCCGAGAAGGTCATCGGGACGATCCGGTCGCGGACGCACCACTACCCGTTCCGGCTCATCCCGCCCGGGACGCTCCAGGAGCTCGTCGAGGAGATCCTGAAGTCCGAGGACGTCCCGTACGAGACCGCCGCGCTGCCGCTCGCGGTCCGGGCCGGAGCCGGATCCGCGCGGGACACCCTGTCGATCCTCGACCAGCTGCTCGCCGGGTCGGACGAGAAGGGCATCACCTACACGCGCGCGGTGTCGCTGCTCGGGTACACCGACTCGGCGCTCCTGGACGAGGTCATCGCCGCGTTCGCGGCACGGGACGGCGGGGCCGTCTTCGCGGCGATCGACCGGGTCGTCGAGAGCGGGCAGGACCCCCGGCGGTTCACCGCCGACCTGCTGGAACGCGTCCGGGACCTGGTGATCCTGTCGAACGTTCCCGAGGCCGGCGGATCGGGGCTGCTGAACGTCCCGCCGGACGAGCTGGAGCACATGCGGCGGCAGGCGTCGTCGCTCGGCCCCGCCGAGCTCACGCGGGCCGCCGACCTGCTGCACACCGGGTTGACGGAGATGCGCGGGGCGACCTCGCCCCGGCTGCTGCTCGAACTGATCGCGGCGCGGATCCTGCTGCCGGCCGCGTACGGGGACGAGACGTCCCTGATGGCGCGGCTCGACCGGCTTGAGCGGACGGCGGCTTCCGGTGGCGGGTTCGGTGCCGGGCCCGGTGGAGTGCCCGGCGGCGCGGGTGGGGTCAGCGGCGCGGGTGGCCGGTCCTACGCCCCCCAGCAACCCCCGCCCGCCCAGGGGGGCGACCCCACTTCCAGTGTCCAACGCCCCACAGGAGCGTCGGAAGGCGAACGCGGTTCTGTGGATAACCGCGGGACGAGCGGCCCCGCGGCCGCGTCCTCCGCCGGTTCCTCCTCCTCTACTGGCACCGGTTCCCCTGGCGGCTCCGCGTCTTCTACCGGCTCCGCGTCTTCTACCGGCTCCGCGTCTTCTACCGGCTCCGCGTCTTCTACCGGCTCCGCGTCTTCTGCCGGTTCCCCGGCTACCGCCGGTGCCGCCTCCGCGCGGTCCGAGTCTGTCGGCTCTGTTTCCGTTGGGTCCGCGTCGGCCGGTCCTGCCTCGGGTGGTGCCGTGGGCGGTGGGTCCGGTTCCGCCGGTTCCGCGTCCGGGGGTTCTGCTCCGCGCGGGGCGGCCGCGTCTGGAGGCGCTTCCGGCGCGGCGAGCTCTTACGGTGCCGCCCCTGCCCAGTCCGCTCCGGCCGCCGCCGCAGGCCAAGGCGGCGGCGACGTGTCGATGGTGCAGCAGCGCTGGCCCGAGATCGTCGACGCGGTGAAGTTCAAGAGTCGCGTCGCCTGGGTCTCGATCATGAACGGGGTCCGGCCGGTCGGGCTGGTCGGGAACCAGCTCACCCTCGCCTTCGAGGCGGAGGGGGCGCTCAAGAACTTCACCGCGGGCAACCGCGACACCGTCCTGCGCGAGGTGCTCCGGGAGCGGCTGGGCGTCGACTGGCGCATCGAGGCCGTCCTCGGCGGGGCGGGCGCTCCGGCCAACGGCGGCGGACGTCCCGGTTCCGCCGGAGGCTTCGGTGGCGGCGGTGGTGGCGGTGGCGTTCCGGCCGCCGGATTCGCTGGCGCGTCCACTCCGGCTCCGCCGCCCGCCCAAGGCCCCCGGCCCTCCGGGCCTCCGCAGAGCCCGTCGGTTCCGGCGCCCGCTCAGCCTTCCCAGCAGGCCCCCGGATCGTCCGGCTCCGGCCAGACGGGACAGCCCGGCCGGACATCCGCTCCGAACAACGGCGGTAACGGCGGCGGTTCCGCCGGTGGTGGGCGCGGCTTCGGCGGAGCGTCCGCGCACGACCCCGGCCCGCTCCCGCCGCCTCCGGACGAGCCTCCGCCCCCGTCCGAGCCCGGCCCGCCGGACGACATCGACGTCGTCGACCCGGAAGGCGACGCCGACTACGACGGCACGGAGGCCGAAGCCGGCGGGATGGCGCTGATCCAGCGCGAGCTGGGCGGCCAGATCATCCGCGAGATCGACAACACCTGACGTCGCGACGCCGCGTCACCTGACGTCGTGACGGCCGCGTCACCTGAAGGCGTCGCGACGGGCGCGTTCACCTGACGTCGTGACGGCGCGTCCGCTGAGCTCCGAGGCCGCGCCGCCGCCCGAGACGTCCGGGCTCCCGCGAGCGGCGCAAGCCGGTCGGTCGCGCCGGACGTCCGACGCCGCGCGGGTGAGCGAGCCACGCGCGCAGGACGAACGACCGGCGGCGCGTATGCCGCGAAAGGCGGATGTGCCCTCGGGACCGGGGCGCCGGGGCGGTGAATACCGCATCCGGTTTCAAACCCGTAGTCTCAGGTAGACAAACGTCCGGTGCCGGACGGACGGGCCATGTGCGGCCCCCGCCCGGTTGAGTGATGCGACGGAACGGAGCTCACCGTGGAACCCGGTGGATTCAACATCCAGGATCTGCTGCAGCAGGCACAGCGCATGCAGCAGCAGCTCCTCGACGCCCAGCAGGAACTCGCCGACGCCGAGGTCACCGGCACGGCGGGCGGCGGGCTGGTCACGGCCACGGTGAACGGCCAGGGCGAGGTCATCGGCCTCACCATCGACCCGAAGGCGATCGACGCCGACGACCCGGCGGACACCGCCGAGACCGTCGCCGACCTGGTCCTCGCCGCGATCCGGGACGCCGGCCGCGCGGCCCAGGACCTCCAGCAGCAGAAGATGAGCCCGCTCGCCGAGGGACTGCCCGGCGGCATCCCCGGCATGGGCGGCGAAGGCGACTTCCCTGGCCTGCCCGGCTTCCCCAGCCCCGGTGACCCCGGCGGTCCCGGCGAGGGCGGCGGGCACCGGACGCCCGGTACTCCCGGCTGAACGCCTTACCCTCGGAGGGCCCGGGTCGTCCGGACGCGGCGTCGGAACCCGAGCCGGAGCCGGATCCCGAAGCCAACCGGGGCCGGGCTCGGAGGCCGAGCCGGACGACAGGCCCGCAAGCGCACAGCAAGCCGAAGAACGAACGGCAAGCCCGAAGACCAAGCCGAGGCCCGAGCGGAACCGGAAGTCCACTCTCCGGGCGGGCGACCCGCCCGCACCCCGCCCACCCGCCTCCCGCAACCGCCACCACCAGGAAGGACGCGACCGTTGTACGAAGGGGTCGTCCAGAATCTCATCGACGAGCTGGGCCGTCTGCCCGGCGTCGGCCCCAAGAGCGCGCAGCGGATCGCCTTCCACCTCCTCGCCGCGGACCCGGTCGACGTCGAGCGCCTCTCCCGGGCGCTCAAGGAGGTCAAGGACAAGGTCCGCTTCTGCAAGACGTGCGGCAACGTGGCCGAGGAGGAGGAGTGCCGCATCTGCCGTGACCCGCGCCGCGACCCGCAGGTGATCTGCGTCGTCGAGGAGTCCAAGGACGTGGTCGCGATCGAGAAGACCCGCGAGTTCCGCGGCCGGTACCACGTGCTCGGCGGGGCGATCAGCCCCATCGAGGGCGTCGGCCCCGAGGACCTGCGGATCCGCGAACTGATGCAGCGTCTCGCGGACGGGACGGTGACGGAACTGATCCTGGCGACCGACCCCAACCTGGAGGGGGAGGCCACCGCAACCTACCTCGCGCGGCTCGTGAAGCCCATGGGCCTCACCGTCACCCGCCTGGCCAGCGGCCTTCCGGTGGGCGGCGACCTGGAGTACGCGGACGAGGTCACGCTGGGCCGCGCATTCGAAGGACGGAGGCTGCTCGATGTCTGACTCAAACAGCCCACAGGACTGGAACACCCTGGCCGAACGCGTGGCCTGCCACGTGGAGAACTACCTGAGCGGGCTGGAGGCCGTCGCCCGCGGCGAGGCCGGGACGCACACCGTCCCCATGCTGCTGCTGGAGGTCTCCCAGGTCATCCTGGCGGGCGCCCAGCTCGGCGCGAGCGCGGACGTGATCCTCCCGGACAACTGGGAGCCCGAGGTCGGCGACGACCCGGACCTCGACCAGGTCCGGCAGGGCCTCGGCGAACGGCTTCTCTCGGTGGACGAGTACGTCGAGGTCTTCGACCCGTACAAGGACACCGAACCCACCTCCTACCGCCTGTCGGACGACCTGGTCGACGTCGCCAGCGACCTCGTCCACGGCCTGCGCCACTACCAGCAGGGACGTCCACTGGAGGCGCTCTGGTGGTGGCAGTACTCCTATTTCAACCACTGGGGCAACCACGCCGGAGCCGCCCTCCGCGCCCTGCACGCGGTCGTCGCGAACGCCCGCCTGGACGTCTCCGAAGAGGCCCCCGCGGCCGTCTGACCCCCTCGGCCGGTCAGCACCGGCTCAGCCGGACCGCGAGTCCCGGCGGCATCCGCCATGGAAGCCGCCGGGACTCGCGCTTCCTCCCCCTAGCGCTAGACGGGCCGTCCGACCCGGCCTGGCCGCTACCAGTCGCGGGTGGCGACGAGCTCTTCGATGTCGGCGTCCTTGAAGCCGTAGGCGTCGGCCACGAAGAAGAAGTCGGTCGCGATGGCGTCGCGGGCCACGGTCTCGATCTCGCTGCCGGCCTCGAAGAACTCGTCCTGGAGCTCGTTGAACCGCTCGGTCGCGGCGTGTGTGAGGGCGTAGAGCGCGTCCAGGTCGCCGGGACGGTCGGCCTCGATGCGGGCGCACAGCCGCCGCAGGATCGCCTGGCCCTTCGCGACCAGGTGATCGGGGTAGTAGCCGTCGCCGAGCATCCCGTCCAGGAAGGTGTGCTCGACCACCCGAGCGTTGGTGATTCTCACGGGCGCGATACTGCCGGACGCCACCGACAGAACGTCCGGGACCGCCGTCCCCGGGACGCATGTGACATTTGTACTGCCGAGGACCGGAGGGATGGTTCTGCCGCCGGACGGGCCCGCCGCGACAGGATTCAGAGGTCGGCAGGACGCGGACACGGACCCTGGAGCAGGACATGAGCGAGACCCTCGAGCAGAACGACATCAAGCCCCTCCCGATCTGGTTCTTCGCCTTCGAGGGCGCGATGGGCGCGGTCTACGACCTGCTGAAGGCCTGGGACGGCGCGTGGATGGTGCTGGCGGTGCTCGGCGCGGTCAACATGGTGGTCGGGCTGACCGTCCTGCGGCGGCGCAAGCGGCTCATCAAGGCGATGCTGAAGAACACCCGGACCCGGAAGATCTTCTTCGCGCTGATCGGGCTGCGGATCGGTGTGCACGTGGTGCTCGGCGCGGTCGGCGCGCAGGTCACCAGCGCCCCGACGCACCTGGCGCTCGGCCTGGCGATGGCCGCGATCACCATGGGCCTGCTCTGGTTCGACCAGCGCGTCACCTTCCGCGCCCTCGGCCTCACCGGAACCGGTGACAGCACCGGAACCGGAACCGGTGACAGCACCGGAACCGCCACCCCCGCTGCGTCCGGCGCCCAGTTCGCTCCTGCCTCCGTCGCCGCCGCCTGACCTTCTCGATCGGCCACCTGACGGCCCGGCGGGCGGACGCCCTGCCGGGCCGACGGCATTCTCGAGGAGGCCGCGGCCGAGCTCGCGGACGTGCCTTCTCTGGCAGGCTCGGAGAGACGATGCCGGTACGTCCCAGGGGGCCACGTGAAGCGTGACGGACGGTGGAACCACAACATCCACTACCACCCGATCATCCTCCGGGCCGTCCCGGAAGGGGCGCGGAGCGCGCTCGACGTGGGCTGCGGGGAGGGGATGCTGGCCCGCGCCCTCCGCCGGACGGTCCCGGCCGTCACGGGCATCGACCGCGACGAGGTCGGCATCGACCAGGCCCGCGAGCACCCCGGCCCGGACGACATCGAGTACGTCCTCGGCGACTTCCTCGACCATCGTCTTGAGGACGGCTCGTTCGACGTCGTGGCGTCCGTGGCGACCCTGCACCACATGGACGCCGCCACCGGCCTCACCCGGATGCGGGACCTGGTCCGGCCCGGAGGGGTGCTGGCCGTCGTCGGCCTCGCGCGGCACGAACTGCTCAGGGACCTGCCGCGCGTCGCGGCCGCGACGGCGGCGGGCCCTGTCTACCGCGTGTGGAAGGGGTACTGGGAGCATCCGTCCCCGATGGTGTGGCCGCCGCCGGTCACCTATCGGGAGATGGCGGCGCTGACCGCCGAACTGCTCCCCGGCGCCGAGTTCCGGCGGCACCTCCTGTGGCGCTACAGCATCGTCTGGCACAAGCCCGGCGGCGAGGGCGTCTCAGATTCCGGACGGGTCATCTCACCCTGACAGTTACCTGGTCGTAATGACATCTCCCGGCCTCGGTAGACTCTCTCGGGCAAGCCCCTGATCCCGAACCCGAGGAGCGGCGCCCGTGGCCCTTGTCGTGCAGAAGTACGGTGGCTCCTCCGTCGCCGATGCCGAGCGCATCAAGGCGGTGGCCCAGCGGATCGTGGCCACCCGGAAGGCGGGCAACGACGTCGTCGTCGTGGTGTCCGCGATGGGAGACACGACCGACGACCTGATCGACAAGGCGAAGCAGGTGTCGCCGCTGCCCCCCGGGCGCGAGCTGGACATGCTGCTCACCGCCGGCGAGCGCATCTCGATGGCGCTGCTCGCCATGGCGATCTCCAACCTGGGCCACGAGGCCCGCTCGTTCACCGGCTCGCAGGCGGGTGTGATCACCGACGGCTCGCACGGCCGGGCGAAGATCATCGACGTCACGCCGGGCCGGATCCAGGACGCGCTGACCGAGGGCTCGATCTGCATCGTCGCCGGCTTCCAGGGCGTGTCGCAGGGCACCAAGGACATCACCACGCTCGGCCGCGGCGGCTCGGACACCACCGCCGTCGCGCTCGCCGCGGCGCTCGACGCCGACGTCTGCGAGATCTACACCGACGTGGACGGCGTGTTCACCGCCGACCCGCGGATCGTCCCGGCCGCGCAGCGCATCCCGCGCATCTCCTACGAGGAGATGCTGGAGATGGCCGCCTCCGGGGCCAAGATCCTGCACCTGCGCTGCGTGGAGTACGCGCGCCGTTACAACATGCCGATCCACGTCCGCTCGTCCTTCTCCACGAAGGTGGGCACCTGGGTCGTCGACAGCAGCGAGATCGAAGGGCACGAGATGGAGCAGGCGATCATCTCCGGCGTCGCGCACGACCGGAGCGAGGCCAAGATCACCGTGGTGGGGGTGCCGGACAAGGTCGGCGAGGCGGCCTCCATCTTCTCGGCGCTGTCCGAGGCCGAGATCAACATCGACATGATCGTGCAGAACGTGTCCGCGGCGTCCACCGGGCGCACCGACATCTCGTTCACGCTGCCGGTGACCGACGGCCAGGCCGCGCTGACCGCGCTGAACAAGCTGAAGGACCGGATCGGGTTCGAGTCGCTGCGGTTCGACGACCGGATCGGCAAGGTCTCGCTGATCGGCGCGGGCATGCGCTCCCACCCGGGCGTCACCGCCAAGTTCTTCGGCGCGATCGCCGACGCGGGCGTCAACATCGAGATGATCTCCACCTCGGAGATCCGGATCTCGGTCGTGGTCGCGCAGGACGACGTGGACACCGCCGTCGCCGCCGCGCACCGCGCGTTCGACCTCGACTCCGAGCAGATCGAGGCGGTCGTCTACGGCGGCACCGGCCGCTGACCCGCGCC
>NZ_JBFAOF010000087.1:0-14330 GCF_040675125.1 Spirillospora sp. NPDC049652
GCCCGCCTGTCCGCCGGGCCGTCCTCGGGGACGTCCGCTCCCCGCCCCGCGCCCTCCGCCGGACGAGCGCACCCACCACCCATCGAGTTCCACCCTGCGAAAAAACAGCGAGGAGAATCTTGACCACACCGATCGTGGACTTCAACCAGCAGGTCATCGACGAGTTCCGGGCCAACCACGGGCGCGTGGGCGGCATGTTCGAGGGAGCCCGCCTGATCCTGCTCACCACGACGGGCGCGCGCACCGGCCGTCCGCACACCACGCCCCTCGGCCGTATCCCCGACGCGGACCGCCTGCTGGTGATCGCGTCGGCGGGCGGCGCCGACCGGCATCCGGCCTGGTTCCACAACCTGGCGGCCAACCCGCGCGTGACCGTGGAGACCGGCACGTCCGTCCTGGAGGCCGACGCGGTCGTCCTCGAAGGGGCCGAACGCGACGAGGCCTGGTCCCGCGCCGTCGAGTCCGACCCCGGCTGGGCCGAGTACCAGCGCAAGACGTCCCGGACCATCCCGGTCGTCGCCCTGCACCCCGTCCCCGTGGACGGCGAGGAGGCGCGGCCCGTTCCCGTCCCGAACGCCCTGGCCGACAAGGAGAAGCGCGTGACGGCCAACCGCGTCACCGGCCCCGACACCTACGACACCCTGTTCGCGGCGCTGTCCGGCGTGTTCGCGGCCCCGCCGCCGCTGCCGTCCGACGCGGGCACCGCGCAGCCGTTCACGCTGCCGGTTCCGGGCCACTGGGTGGACGCGTCGGGCCGTCCGGCGCGGGAAGCGGGCGTCGTCCTGTACGCGCACGGCGGCGGTTTCGAGATGCGGATGCCCGAATTCGAGCGCCCGATGGCCTACCACCTGTCGCGGACGGCGGATCGTCCGGCGTTCGGCTTGGACTACTCGCTCGCGCCCGAGCACACCTTCCCCGTCGCGCACGACGAGCTGATCAGCGCCTACCGCGCGCTGCTCGCCGCCGGCGTCCCCGCCGAGCGGACGGTCTTCTTCGGCGAGTCGGCGGGCGCGACGCTCATCCTGGAGGCGCTGCTCACCCTGCGCGACGAGGGCACGCCCCTGCCGGACGCGGTGGTCGCGGTCTCCCCGGTGACCGACTTCACCATCACGAGCCCCTCGGTCGACGACCCGGCGGGCCGGGACGCCGTCACGCGCGAGGTCGTCGAGCACGTCGTCGGCCAGTACCTGGGCGGGCTGCCGAACGACCAGGCGCCCCAGTCGCCCCTCCACGGCGACCTGGCCGGGCTGCCGCGGATGCTCATGGTCGCGGGCGGCACCGAAGTCCTCCTGGACGACTCCCGGCGCTACGCCGAGGCGGCGGCCGGAGCGGGCGTCGATGTCACCCTGGAGGTCTACGACGGCATGCCGCACGTCTTCCACCTGGGCGTTCTCGCCGAACCGCGCCCGCCGGTGGCGGCGACCTTCCTCGACCGCCTCGCCGCCTGGCTCTAGCGCACGCCCGCTGACCGGCCCCTGAGGACCGGGGCCGGTCAGCGGCTCATCGAGGAGAGCCCCCACAGCTCGGCGATGCGCCCGTCCCGGACCCGGAAGATCTCCATCATCGTCGGCGACTGCCCCGGGACGCCCAGCATGCTCGTGCGGACGGCGACCGTGTCACCCTCGACCACCATGTCCTCGACCGTGACCCGCAGCTCGGGGAAGGTCTCGTGCATCTGCCACCAGCGCCGGGCGACGCTCTCCGGCCCGGTCGCGTCCATCGGATGGCTGTAGAAGTCCGCCGCGAAGATCTCGTGGGCGGCCTCGTGGTCGCGGGTGTTGAAGGCCGTGTACATCGCCTCGGCCACGGCCCGCACGCCGTCGCCCGTCGGTCCTCGCACGTCGCTCAT
This sequence comes from Spirillospora sp. NPDC049652, assembly GCF_040675125.1. Taxonomy (NCBI): domain Bacteria; kingdom Bacillati; phylum Actinomycetota; class Actinomycetes; order Streptosporangiales; family Thermomonosporaceae; genus Spirillospora; species Spirillospora sp. NPDC049652. The sequence continues at coordinate 1,850 of NZ_JBFAOF010000087.1, forward strand.
CGTTCTCCCTGCGCGTCGTTCATCGTTCTCCCTGCTCGGTGATGTTCGTCCGGACGCGCCGCAGCACGCGCAGCACGGTCTCCCGCTCGTCCGCGGAGACGCCGTCCAGCAGGCGTTCCTGATACGTCTGGTGCGCTCGTTCCAGGTCACTCGCGGCCCGCTCCCCGGCGGGGGTCAGGGCGGCCAGCGTGTAGCGGTTGTCGTCCGGGTCGAGGCGGCGCCGGGCCAGCCCCTCGCCCTCCAGCTCCTTGACCAGCCGGGTGATGGACGCGCCGTCGATGCCGAGCGCCTGCCGCAGGTCGCTGTGGCTGGTCTCGCCCTGCCGCCGCAGCCGGACGAGCAACTGCACGCGCTGCGCGCTCAACCCCACATGCCGCGCGAAGGCCTGCCGCACCTCGGCCCACGCGCCGCCCAGCTCCCGGAAGAACCGGTCCTCGTCCGTCTCGTCCCGCATGATCTCTTTATAGCGACAACTCTTGAAGCGATCAAGAGACAGCGGACCGTTCCCGAGCGGCGGCCGCCACCTGATGGGCCACTCCATCGGCGCGGCGACCGCCCTGGACGCCGCGACCGCGCACACCGAGGTCCGCCTGACCCTCGTCTCCCCCTTCTTCCTCCAGGCGCGTCCGCGCGAGTGGAGGCCGCTCACCCACCTGTACCTGCGCCACGTCACCGCCCAAGGACTCGCCCGGTGGCTCACCGGCGACCTCGGCCACGCGAACGCGCTGGCGTCAAGCGCGCAAGACCTCCGGCGCGGCACCGCCGCCGCCACCGCCCGCCTCCTCGCTCAGGCCGCGTCCCCCGAATGGCGCGACGAGCTGACCACCCGACTACGCGCCTATCCGGCCGCGTCCATGTCATCCACGGTTCCGAATACCCACTCACCCCCGAGGGCGCAGCACTGCTGGCAGAACTCCCGAACGTGACCGCCACGCCCATCCCGGGCGCAGGCCACCACCCCCACCTGACCCACCCGAAAGACGTCGCCACCGCCATCCAAGAAGGAGCCTGAGAACCCCACACCGCCCGTGCGTCAGGCGCAGAAGCTTCGGATTGTGCGGATAACACGGACGGCGACGCGGACCATGCACTTGGGGTCGGGCGACGAGTCATGGCCCAGGTACTTGTGGGACACCTCGCGCTGGACGGCGCGGTCGTCGTCCTCGACGACCTCCGCGATGCCGCGCAACTCCACCGTGCGGCAGGGGTTCGCGGTGTCGAACACGGCGAGGCTGGCACGAGGGCCCCGCACGAGGTTGCGGACCTTTCTGCCTCAGGGGTGGTACTGGAAAACAGCACCGCATCGTCCTCGCGCATTGTCGACACCACCGAGGTGCCTTTTTCAGCGGCGGAACTGGCTGGTTACAACGACATTCCATCTGACCAACACCGACGTCTGGTCAATACGCTTCCCGAGAGGGATGCGCAGAAGCCTGTAGTGTTCCGCGTCATGACGTCCCGGGCCCCCATAATTGCAGCCGTAGCCGCACTTGCTCTCGTTCTCATCACGACGGCTTTGCTCGCTGGGAGGTGCGCCGCCAAGGGCCGCGCAGGCGCGTCACTCAGCGCGCCATCGGAGGAAGCGCCGCAGCCGTCTCCGGAGCGCGGCGTGCAGTACACGGTGGTGTCTGCTTCGGGAGTTCTCAACGATCTGGACGAGGCTTGCATCGCGCTCAAGGTTCGCGTCAAGAACGGGTCCCACGTGACTCTTGACGAGGGCTCCGCCGGTACCGGGGGGAACGGATGGCCGAACCCGTTCACTGTCATCCATAAAGGCACCCGTCTTCCCGTCACCACGATGTCGATCGCTTTGACTGGGACGAACGCCATCCCGCCCGGCGCGACGGCTCGCGGCACGATCACCGCGTGCGCGTATGGCACCAAGGCGGGCAGCAAGGTGACGCTTCGCCAGGGGGCGCGGCAGTGGAAGATACAGCTGCCCCGCCCGCGACCAGAACCGACTCACAGCGCAGACGATGCCGACTCCGATGATGGTGGATCTCGTGGGGGCGGGTCGGGGTACACCGGGCCGCGCTGCTACGCCCCTGGCGGGCGCACCTGGCATCCCTGCTGAACGACGGGTCAGGCGGCTGGCCGGGGGCGGAGTCTTTCGGGGTTGTGACTACCCAGATGCGCTTGATGCGATCGTCCGCGATGTCGAAGGCGAACACCATGACGGTGACGCCGTTCTGCTGTGCCGCCAAGCCGGGCTGATCGTGACCGAGCGCTCCAGGAAGGTCATGGGCACGGTCCTGCTGCTGCGTGAGGCCATCGGGTTCTGAGCGGGCCGGGGCGCTCGGTCAGCAGGGGACGGCGGTCTCCTTGAGTTGCCGTAGCGCCTCGTGCGACGGGGTGCCGGGGGCGGCGGTGTAGAGGACGACGCGCTGGTCGCTCTCCGGTACGACGAGGTAGTCCACGTGCAGTTCGAGCGGGCCGACGCGCGGGTGGTCGATCCGCTTGAGGGAGCTGCGGCGGACGCGCACCTCCCGCTCGTCCCACATCGCGGCGAGCGCGGGGACGGCGTTCACCTCGGCGACGAGTTCGCGGACGCCCGCGTCGGCGGGGTACTTCGCGGCCGTGGCCCGCAGGTCGGCGACGCAGTCCCGCACGAACCGCTCGTCGTGCCCGCCGTCGCGGCAGATGCGCCGGATCACGTTGCGGTCGCGCGGGGCCTGCGCCGAGAAGTCCCGGAGGAGCGCGACGGCCAGGTCGTTCCAGGCCAGGACGTCGTACTTGGCGTCCATGACGTACGCCGGGACGCCGTCCATGCGGTGGAGCATCCGCAGCACGCCCTGCGGCACCTCCTGCGGAGGCCCGGCGGGCGGGCGCGGCTGCTCGTCCGCCAGGTGGTAGAGGTGGGTGCGCTCGTCGTCGGCCAGCCGCAACGCCCTGGCCAGCGCGGCCAGGACCTGCCGGGACGGGTGCGGGCCCCGCGCCTGCTCCATGCGGGTGTAGTAGTCGACCGAGATTCCGGCGAGCTGGGCGACCTCCGCGCGGCGCAGGCCGGGGGTGCGCCGGCGCGCACCGGCGGGCAGCCCGACGTCCTCCGGACGGACCTTCGCGCGCCGGTCCCGGAGGAACACCGCCAATCCTCGCTTGTCCACCTTCTGAGGATCTCCCATGCGGGCTACCGGTGGCGAACGGAGAAGGGGGGACCGCCGGTACCAGCCTCGACAGGTCTCTCCCGCCCGCCGCCGGACGGCCGCACAGTCTCAGCCATGCGAATTTCACTCATCACCGGGGCGAACAAGGGCATCGGCTACGAGATCGCGCGCCGCATCGGCGGAACCGTGCTGGTGGGCGCGCGCGACGAGGAGCGCGGACGGGCCGCCGAGCGCGCCCTGCGCGAGGAGGGCGTGGACGCCCGGTTCGTGCACGTGGACGTGACCGACGAGACGAGCGTCAAGTCCGCCGCCGCCTGGATCGACCGCGAGTACGGACGGCTGGACGCGCTCGTCAACAACGCGGGCGTCTCGCTGACGCGCGCCGTCCCGAGCGACACCTCCGCCGAGCTGTTGCGCCGGACCTTCGAGCCCAACGTCTTCGGCGTGGTCACGGTGACCAACGCCATGCTGCCGCTGCTGCGCACGGCCCCGGCCGCCCGCATCGTCAACATGTCGAGCGAACTGGGCTCGCTGGCGCTGAACACCGACCCGGAGTCCCCGTTCCGCGAGGCCAACCTTCTCGCGTACAACGCGTCCAAGGCGGCCGTGAACATGGTCACGGTCTGCTACGCCAAGGAGCTGCGGGACACCGCGATCAAGGTGAACGCCATCAACCCGGGCTACTGCGCCACCGATCTGAACGGCCACAAGGGCGTCCGCACCGCCGCCCAGGGCGCGGCCCCCGCCATCTGGGCCGCGACGCTCGGCGAGGACGGCCCGACCGGAGCCTTCTTCTCCGACGACGGCCCCCACCCCTGGTGACGGACGCCCGCCGCGGGCGTGGCCGATCATGGTCAAGCTCAATGGACCGAAGGCCTTTACTTCACCTTCGAGCGATCAGAAGATCCGTTGAGTCCGCACCACGGCGAGCCCCTCGGCGACCACCAACGCGAAGAGGAAAGCCGCAATGCCAGGGTTCTCGCCGTGCTTCTCAGCTCCCGAGAAGGACTCCCCTCATGGCAAAGCGCTTTGCCGCCTTGACGGCGGCGGTCGCGGTGGCCGCGGCCTCACTGGCGGCCCCGGCACCGGCACAGGCCAAGCCCGCTCCCTACACCTTCCGGCACCTGTATCCGGAGATCGGCTCTCCGCACTTCGGCAACCCCAGGCTCGGGCCGTCCAAGCGGCACGGCCCGCGCCTGGTCAGTCCCGGCACCGTCGGGGACCCGGCCAAGACGTCGATCCCAACGTTCGCCGACCCGAAGACCGTCCAGCCGCCTCGGAAGGCCGTCACCGCGCCGGCGGTGACGGCCTCGGTGCCGGTCGGGATCGGCCCGGTCCGCAACGCGACGTTCCTGACCTACAACCTGGCCGACAACCTGGAATTGAAGGTGAACGTCGGGTCCGGTGACGCGATGCTGCGCACCACCGACATGTCGCTGCCGGGCATCGGCGGCAACGTCACCGTCGGCGCGGCCTACAACAGCCTGCTGCACGCCTCCTCCGTCCCGGCCGGAGTGATCGCGCCGGGGTGGACGACCCGGGTCGGCCAGGACGTCCGGCTGTACAAGAACAGCGACGGCTCGGTCACCTACAGCGGCCCGGACGGCACCTCCGGAGTGTTCACCGTCTCGGGCTCCGGCTACGCCACGCCCAAGGAGTTCAAGGGCGACCTGGTCTCGCAGTCGGGCGGCGGCTGGAAGTACACCGACCACGGGTCAGGCGCCGTCAGCTACTTCGACTCCTCCGGCCTGCCGACCAAGACCACCGACCGCAACGGCAACACCACCGACTTCGGCTACTCCTCCGGAGAACTCTCGTCCATCACCTACAAGCCCAAGGGCGAGAGCAGCGGACGTCAGATCAAGGTGGTGTTCTACAACGGTCATCTGACGCGGTACGACCAGTCCGACGGGAACGGCCACAACCGCAGCGTCACCTACAGCTACGACGAGGCCGCCAACCGGCTGGTGCAGATCCAGGCGGCGGCCGGCGAGGTGGTCCGGTTCGGGTACGACGGCTCGGGCAACCTGAACTCGGTCACCAACGGCAAGAGCGCCCAGACGCAGTTGACCTATGACTCCGGGCACCGGGTGCTGGCGGTGACGCAGGTCGGGCAGTCCAGCAACATGGTGACGCGGCTGGCGTACCCGTCCGACACCGAGACGCAGGTCGCCGACCCCAACACCGACCAGTCCAAGGCGGTCGCCGACGTCCCGCACACCACCTACACCCTCAACAGCAACGACCGGGTGACCAAGGTGGTGGACCCGGCGGGCAAGACCCGGTCCAAGTCGTACACGCCGTTCAGCGACATCGCGTCCTACCAGAACGGCAACGGCGGCCTGACGTCCAACACCTTCGGGGCCAACGGCGGCGAGTCGCTCACCCAGTCGGCCTCACCGACCGGAGCGAAGGCCTCCCTGGCCTACGGCAACAGCCCGACCAGCCAGAACCCGACCGCGGCCTATCAACCCTCGGCCGGGACCGACACCCAGGGCAACAGCACCGCCTACACCTACGACGGCCCGGGGAACCTGTCCTCGGCCAAGGACGCCACCGCCGCGACCGCCAAGGTCTCCTACAACGACGACGGCACGGTCAAGGACTCCACCGATCCCGCCAACAGCGGCAACCCGACCACCTACGGGTACGACGCCAACCACCAGCTGGCCTCGATCACCCCGCCGACGGGCAACACGCTGAAGAAGAAGACCTTCACCTACGACGGCTACGGCCGCCTGGCCACCAGCACCGACGGCAACGGGAAAACCACCACCTACACCTACGACGATGACGACCGGATGCTCACGGTCTCCTATTCCGACGGGACGCCGAAGGTCACCTTCACCTACGACAAGGCCGGCAACGTCTCCACCCGCACCGATGCCTCCGGGACGACGACCTGGTCCTACACCTCGCGCAACCTGATGGCCGCGCGGCAGTCCACCTCCGGCGGCGGTGAGATCGACTGGCAGTACGACCCGGCGGGGAACCTGGTCAACCAGCTCGACGCCCGCGGCACCCTGCACTACGTGCACTCCACCCGCAACCTGCTGGCGAGCATGACCGACGCCACCGGCAAGCAGTGGGTGTTCAAGTACGACGACGACGGCAACCGCACCGACCTGTACTTCAACTACAACTCCACCGGCCCCACCTGGTCGATGCACACCGTCTACAGCTACGACAAGTCCAACCGCCTCACCGGCACCAAGACCACCGGCGCCTCCAGCACCAGCCCGGTGCTCTCCGACCTGTCGTACTGCTACGCCAAGTACGTCTCCGGCTCGGGCTGCTCCACCGCCAGTGCCGACGACACCGGACTGCGCCAATGGTCCAAGGACAACGCCTCCGGCAAGACCAGCGTGTTCACCTATGACGGCGGCAACCGCCTGACCAAGGCCACCGGCGCGAACGGCCACGACTACACCTACGACTACGACTCCGACGGCAACCGCACCAAGGTCACCACCGACGGCGCCACGAGCCAGACCCTCACCTACAACTCGGCGAATCAGATCACCAGCACGGGGTACGGCTACGACGCCGCAGGCAACCAGACCTCCTCGCCGACCGTGAGCCAGATGACCTACAACGCCGCCGGACAGCTCACCCAGTCCAAGGTGGGCACCACCACCACCGGCTACACCTACGCCGGCCCCGACCAGCGCGAACTGGTCAAGACCGGCACCACCGGCATCGTCTACGGCCAGAACAAGCCCATCGCCACCACCACCGGCGTCACCACCGTCTACCTCGACCGCGACGACAACGGCGCCCCGCTCGGCGCCAACACCGGCGGCACCGAGTCGGCATACGTCACCGACGGCCTGGGCTCCGTCCTCGCCGTCGTCAACACCACCGGCGCCAAGACCACCGGCTACACCTACACCCCCTGGGGCGAACAGTCCGGCAAGGCCAACGGTGACGCCAATCCTCTCGGCTACACCGGAGAAATCACCGACCCCGCCACAGGCAGCCTGCACCTCGGCTACCGCTACTACGTGCCAGGCCAGGGCGGCTTCACCCAGCAGGACTCCGTTTCCAGCCTCGCCAACCCAACGCGGGGAAATCGCTATGCCTACGCCGGCGACAACCCCATCAACAATGTCGACCCCAGCGGACTCGGCTTTCTGAGCGACCTGGAAAACGTCGCCGGGACGATCGATACCGCGATTTCCGGGTGCTTCGGAGGCGCGGTCGCCCTCTGGGGCGCCACCAGTTATATCCAGCCGGCCGCCCTGGCGCTGGGGCCAGAAGCCGAAGCTGCCATACCCGTGGCAGGCTGCGCCGTCGGCGTGGCGAGCAGCCTGTGGTTCGGACAGAACATTCTCGCCCCTTAGGAAATCATGAGCGAAGATCCGCGCGTGCCCGCACTTCTGGGTCCCCTGGCTCGACTCGGGGTGTACTTCATCGTGATGGGAGTCATCATCCTCCTCATGGCGGTGCTGACTTGGACCGGGATCGCCAAAGGCGATTGGGGACTCGCCACGGGCTGCACGATCATCGCTTTCGGCTTGTTCCTCGTAGGTGGGTACTTCATTCGGGGCGCCCGCCGATTGCGTAAGGAGACGGAGGGCAAGGGCCGCTCTTCACGATGAGTTGAGCCCCAGAGGACGCCGCGTTCGGTCCGGCGACCTCTGGGGCCCCGTCACGCGAGCGATTCGCACAGTTCCGAGCCGCAGGCGACACCAACCACCTCGGTTACCGCTACCACGCTTCCCGGGCGCAGGACGTTTCACCCAGCCGGATGGAGTGGGCCTCCTGGACGGAACGATTTCGGGTGCGGCCGACTGATCGCCGCGGCACGAGCAGCCCCGGCCGTCGGCCTCGTCGTCCCGCCATGGGCGGCTCGCGGGAGCGGTGCGGGGATCGGCTACGGCTACGGCTACGGCTACGGCTACGGCTACGGCTACGGCTACGGCTACGGCGAGTGTGAAGCAGGTGACTGCCGTCGGTGAAAATGCGTCTCACTCTTCCCGGTCATGCTCCTCCTGGCAGGGGTGTGGCTGTTCACCGGAGCAGCTCTCACCAGCTCAGGCTTCAAGGCGGTCGTTTACACCCTTGGGGGTATTAGCTCGTGGACGCTGGCTGCGGCCATCTGGCTGGCCAACCGCCGCCAGCGAGATCAGTGACGGGCTTCGGGCGAGACTGACATCCCGTTTCCGGCAGACGCCTTCTCTCCGCCTGCACAAGCTCGCGGTCGACACGCTCGGCCGGTGGGTGGTAGGTGGATACGCCCTTGGAGGTACTTGGGTTTCGGAGGTCACCCACATTTCGTCCGGTGACCTCCGAGGCTCCTGCCGTGTGCGCTCTTGGCGTCACGGGGGCTGGTGCGGGTCTTCGATGGCTTTGGCGAGGGCTTCGGGGTCGGCGTCGCCGAGGGCCTGGACGAAGCCGTCGCACGAACTGGCCGAGATGAGGATGGGTCCCTCGGCGCGCCAGATGCCCCGGCCGCACAGATCGATCTCCCATGCGGGGAACGCCCGGCGGAGCATGACGAGGAGGACGGCGCGCGCGGACGCGGTCCCGGTCGCCCCGATCACGGGACCACCACGTCCAGGACGGCCCAGACGACCTTGCCGCCGTCCTCGCGGAGCGCCCACCCCCAGCACGCGGCCAAGCCCTCGATGAGAGCGAGGCCGCGCCCCGAGAAGTCGTCCAGGGTGAGGGGCCTGGCCTTCGGGCGCGCGTCGCTGTCGTCCTCGACCTCGATCACCGGACGCCCGTCCTCCCCGACGTACACGCGCATGAGGACGCTGGCGGTCCGGGTGTGCCGGACGGCGTTGGTGATCAGCTCCGTCGCGACAGTTTTCGCGACATAAACGGCATTCTGATCGTCCACACCGAGCGCGATAAGCACTTCGCCCAGGAAGTCGCGCGCGTCCTTGATGTCCTCCAACTCGTCTCGGTCGATCACCAACTGAGGCGTCGGACAATCCGGTGCAATCTGCACAGACATACCGTCCACCCTCCCTCCGTGACGTTTTCCTGCTGCCACTTAAGAGATAGCCCTTGACTTTCGAGACGGGCTATCGACTAGCGTTATCTGTCGCAAGGCAGAAAGTCATGAGAGATCATCGTCATCCGAGACAAAGGATCTTCGCTCATGCCCCCTCGACGCCAACGGCCCACGGTGGAACCCGCCCTCAAAGCCTTCGGCAGCCAGATGAAGCGCTACCGGACCAAGGCAGGCGTGGTGCAGGAGGCCATCGCCAGGCGAACGCACACAAGCGTCTCGTTCATCTCCCTGGTCGAGACCGGCAAGCGACCGTGCAAGCGAGAGTTCACGACGATCGTCGATCAGCTGACCGGAGCCAACGGAGCGCTCCTCGAACTGTGGGAGGACCTCTACCGGGACGGAAGCCCCGTACCGTCGTGGTTCCTGGACTGGTCCGCGATAGAGAGCGAAGCAGCATCGCTCATCACGTGGGAGCCCACCGTCATCCCAGGGCTCCTGCAGACCGAGGCATACGCCAGCCAGCTCCTTTCGAGCGAGGACGCGGTCAAGAACCGGCTCGACCGGCAAATGCTCCTCACCAGGTCCGATCCTTCTCCCATCTCCTTCACCGCACTGTTGTCTTCAACGGCTCTTTCGAACCCGGTCGGAACCCGCGAAGCGATGCAGGAGCAACTGACCCACCTGTGCACCATGGCAGAACTCCCCAACGTCACGGTGCAGGTTGTGCTGCCTGGCGGCCGCCCCGTCGGGGCAGGGGGCGCGTTCGTCGTCGCTACCCTGCCGGACCTCAGCGCGGTAGCATATTTGGATACCGCGATCAGAGGGATTACGACCGACGCCCGCGACGACCTCAGCAACCTGGCGGAAACCCTGCGGCATCTCCAATCCAGGGCACTCCCAGAGCACATGTCCGTCGACATGATCCGAAAGGCACACGAGGAGCTATGAAGAAGCGCAGTCCGCAGTGGAGAAAGAGCACCCGTAGCGCCGACAACGGCGGCAACTGCATCGAGCTCGCTGACCTCGCCCCCGCGATCGGGGTGCGCGACAGCAAGGACCCCGACGGCCCCCGCCTGACCGTGACACGCGAAGACCTCACGGCCCTCACTGCGGCCATCAGACACATCTGACATACGAACGCCCTCGCTCAACCGTGCGGCCTGCGCTTCTTGTCGATCGACGTCTTCGGGGAGGACCGATGGTGACCACGAGCCAAGACCCTCCGCAGTGGCGCAAGAGCAGTCACAGCACTGACAATGGTGGGGACTGCGTCGAACTCGCTGACCTCGTCACCTTCGTCGGGGTACGCGACAGCACGGACCCCGAGGGTCCCCACCTGACCATGACTCGCAAAAACCTCGCGGTCCTCACTGAGGCCATCGCGCATCGACCGATCGCGGCGACTAGCTGAGGAAACGCGGGTACCGACAGTTTGCGCGTTTGTCGATCGACGTCTTTAGGAGGACCGGTCGGGATGATGAGCCAAGACCCTCCGCAGTGGCGGAAGAGCAGTCATAGTAGCGAGAACGGCGGAGCCTGCATCGAGCTCGGCGCGCTCGCGTCTCTCATCGGTGTGCGGGACAGCAAGGCCCTCGACGATTCCTGCCTGACCCTGCCGCGCAAGAGTCTCGAAGCCCTCACCAAACTCATCAAGCAGCGCTGAACCGAGCAGGACGCCTCTGCTTCCACCGGCCGGTGGAAGCAGAGGCGTCCTGCTCGGTTCGTGCTTGAGCTGTACGCAAGTCCCGCCAGCGTCACCTGAGCCTTCGGGGTCGTCGGCGGAGACGGCGTCCGCCTCGGCGACTCTCTCAGTCGTCGGCGAAGGCGAGGATCGTCACCAGTGCGCCCGCACCGGATCCGATGAGCACGCGATCGAAGGTGTGTCCGGTGACCGGACGCCACGAGTAGCGCGTGGGACGACCCAGGGGCCTCCATTCCTCGGGGTCGTCGAAGGTGACGTTGCTCCACCACCGGGCTTCCGGCCCCAGCAGCTTGGGCACTCTGCCGAGGCGGGAACGCGCCGCCTTGGGGGTCCACGGTCCGATGGCATGGCGATACGCCAGGGTCACCGTGCAGGTGCGGACCAGCACTGACAGGAGGATGTCCGCAGGCAGCCCGACCGGTTCGAGTTCCGCGGCGAGACCTTTGAGGGACGAGCTGGGAACGCTCGTGTTCCTTCTCGGGAACGAGGGAGGACGCGCGGCTATCCCGCCTGCGGCGATGAGCGCGTGCAGGGGTGCGGCGATTTCGAGAGGGGTGGCCGGTTCGAGGGTCGGCGCGGCGTCCACCGAGACGCGCCGATAGTCGTGCGCGGGCTTGTGGGCGTTCAAGGGGGCGAGCAGTTTGCGGAGCTGCTCCACGGTGCTGACCACGCTCGATGATCTCACTCGCCCGACCGGACGGAGCGGCCGGTGAGCCGAACCGCGCAGGTGGCAGGCTGGGCGCGATGCCCACTGCTACGAACGGAGATCGCGTGCCCGACGGACCGGTGCTCTACCTCATCGCCTGTGGCGGACGCCCCGCCGCCGACCTGCCCGACCTCGTCCCGCGGCTCCAGGCGGACGGCTGGACGGTCTGCGTGATCGCCACCCCGTCCGGCACCAAGTTCATCCCCGGTGACGCGTTGCGCGAGCTCACCGGTTACCCGGTGCGGAACGACTACAAGCGTCCCGAGGAGCCGGACGTCCTCCCGCCCGCCGACGCGTTCGCCGTCGTCCCGGCCACCTTCAACACGGTCAACAAGTGGGCGCAGGGCATCAGCGACACCCTCGCCCTGGGCCTGCTCAACGAGGCCGTCGGGCTCGGCCGTCCGATCGTCGCCGTGCCCTGGCCCAACGCCGCTCTGGCCCGCCATCCCGTCTTCGAACGCAGCGTCGCCGAACTGCGCTCCTGGGGCGTCCACGTCGTCCTCGACCACGACCGCCTCCCCGCCCCCGACTCCCCCGGCGCGAACGAGGGCTCCTTCCCGTGGGACGTCCTCCAGACGCAGCTCCACGTCATACGGCAGAAGCTCCCGGACGTTCTCGAACCGTGAGGACCCGGTTCGGGGCACCTCAGGGTCGATCTCAGGGTCCAGCCCGGAGGCGCGGGGACGGCGGACGGCCATAGTTTCTGGCGGCGGGGCGGAGCGCCCCGTCCCCCCTGGCCCACTGAGAAGGCGGAAGCTTGCTCTGGAACCGAAGTCCCTCCGTGCCGTCCCCTGAGCGAGCGCTTGCCGACGCGGCGGGCGGGGACGGCATCGTCACCCTGGTCGACGTCCGCAAGTCCTACGGAAGTGCGGGCGACGGCCGGGTCACCGCGCTGGACGGGGTCAGCCTGGCGTTCCGCGCCGGGACCTTCACCGCGATCATGGGCCCGTCCGGCTCGGGAAAGTCGACGCTGCTGCAGTGCGCGGCGGGGCTCGACCGGATCGACG
>NZ_JBFAOF010000088.1:0-14328 GCF_040675125.1 Spirillospora sp. NPDC049652
CGCCCCAGGCGGCGAGCCGGTCGATCTTGGCGGCCTGCCGGGCGGGGGCGTCGCGGCCGGCCAGCAGCCGCTCGTACAGGGCGTCCCATCGGCCCATGACCAGGTCGATGTCGTACTCGGCGGCCTGGCGCAGCGCGGCCGCGCCGAAGTCCCTCAGCATCTGCGGGTCGCCGATCAGCTTGAGCAGCGCGGCGGCCAGGCCGTCGATGTCGTCCTGGGCGACCAGGAACCCGTTGACGCCGTCGGTGATGATCTCGGCGGGGCCGGTCTGGCAGTCGTAGCTCACCGCCGGGACCCCGGCGGCGAACGCCTCGACCAGCACCAGCGGGAACGCCTCGCCGTCGCGGGAGGTGAGCAGGCAGACCGAGGACTTGGCCCACTCCTCGGCCATGTGCCCGGTCGGGCCGAGGAGCCGCACGTTGTCGTGCAGCCCGAGCGCGTTGACCAGACGGCGCAGCGCGGACGCCCGCGGACCGTCGCCGAAGATCCGCAGCTCCCAGTCCGGGTGGGTCTCGACGACCTGGGCGAACGCGCGGATCGCGTGGTCGACCTGCTTGTCGGGCACCAGCCGCCGCGCCATGGTGACCGTCTTGGCCGACAGCGACGAACGCGGCCGGAACCCGGCGGGGACGGGGTTGACGATCACCTCGAGCAGGGGCGCGCAGTCGGTCAGGGACTCGGCGAACCACTCGCGGGTGCGTTCGGTCAGCACCACCAGGGCGTCCAGGCGCGGCGCGTACCGGAACAGCGGCTCGCCGGTGCCGCCGCGGATCTGCGACGGCCGGTGCTCCTGGTGGACGGTCAGCACCCGCGCGGGCGGCAGCGTGGTGGTCACCGCCATCAGCGCGGGTGAGGTGGACACCAGCACGTCGGTGTCCAGCTCGCGCAGGGCGTGCTCGATCTCCATGTCCGACAGCCGGTGGAACGCCCTCTCCCAGCGCGGCTCGATCAGCCGGGACGGCGCGGCGGCCAGGGCGCGGCAGACCTCGTCGCTCATACCGCCGGCGCGGACCGGGCGCGGCACCGGCCCGGTCTCGTCCACCAGGTAGCGGACGGGGAGACCGGTGTCGAAGAACCGCTCGGCGCTGGTCCGGAAGACGCTGATGACCTCCACCTCGTGCCGGGCGGCCAGGAACTCGGCCTGGGTGTAGACGGCGCGCTCGGTGCCGCCCATGGCGTCGGCCCAGGTGAGCATGAACGTGATCTTCACGAGGAGACCTCCGGGGAAGCGGCGGGGGCGCCGGCCGGGACGGGCGCGCAGGCCAGAACCAGATCACCGGAGCCGGTGTAGTAGGGGCGGACGCGCAGCAGCGCGCCGGGCGAGACGGCGAGCATCCGCTGCGCCACGCGCAGCGCGCGGCGCGGGTCGCGCACGTCGTGCAGGCGGCGGCCGAGCCGCAGCGGACGCTCACCGGGCGGTTCCGCGAACAGGTGCCACAGCCGCTCCCGGCTGCCGCCGCCGGAGGCCATCTGGCGCAGCGGCACGGTGACGCGGAAGACCGGGCCGCGGGCGCCGGGACGTTCGACCGGCGTGGCGGCGACGGTGTGCGCGGGCGCGGAGCCACCCGCCTTGCCGCGCGCCTGGAAACGTACCGCGGCCTCCGAAGCGGCCGATACTCCGACCAGTGTGAAGTCCACGGTGATCCGGGCGAAGGTGAGGTCCAGAGCGACGATCTCGGCGGACGGCTCGGGGTCGGTGACCCGCAGCAGGCTCATCCCGGTCGCCGAGGTCTCAGGGACGAACCGCATCCCGGACAGCGGGCACGGCGGCGTCAGCGCGGTCGGGCCGTTCCAGGCGCCGAGGACGCGCGCGCCGCCGAGCAGGGTGAAGGCGCGTTCACCGGTGGCGGTGCGCACCTGGAGCCCGATCCGCCAGCCGCCGCGCGTCAGCCGCACGCCACCGGTGGCCTCGCCCAGCGGCACGGTCGCGGTCAGCTCCCCGGCGACCACCGGGTCGGCGGGCGCGCGAAGACGCCGACCGGCGCGGGCGAACACCAGCTCGGCCGGGCCGTCCACCGCTTCGGGGAGCCGGGCGTGCAGGTTGAGGGTCCGGCCGTCCAGCACCGCGAAGTAGGAGACCTCGGCCGACGGCCCGGAGGTGACCACCTTGGCCAGGCCGCTGCGCGCGACGGCCACCCGGACCGCTTCGTCGGTCTCGCGGCGGATACGCCGCTGCGCGACCGCCGTACGGACCTCGGCCTCCTCGCGCAGGCGCTGGGCGAACCAGCCCGGATCGTCGCGCGCCATGCGCCAGTACCGCGACGCGTTCATCGTCTGTCGTCCCCCGCTCTCATCTGTCACCGGGCGCTCGTACGCCCACGGTCTGCCACTGCCATCGGGCGGTATCGGCTCCGGAACCGGACGGGGCGTAGGGCCGGGTCACTCTGAGCCGCCCCGACGGATCCAGTACGGCCGTCACGGCTCCGCCTCGCCCGTCCAGCACGGTGGCCGGGGCGTGCATGAACAGTCCGGGGGCGCCCTGCCAGCGGGCTCCGCCGGCCGAGACGCCCACGCCCCCGGACGCGTCCCGTCCGACCAGCAGCGGACCACCCCCCGCCGTTCCAGACGGCTCCACCGCACCGACCGGACCGACCCCGCCCGGGCCCGGCAGGCTCTCGGGCCGGTCAGGCCACGCTCCGGCCGGAGTCCGCTGCCGGAACACCCATGTGCCGGGACCGCCGACCTGCCGCGCCACCAGGCTCAACCGTCCCCGCCCGTCGCGAACCATGCTCAGCGGCCCGGTCACACCCGCCTTCGTCGGCGTCCACGCGCCGGGCCCTTCGAGCGGCCGGCCGGGGGCGGGCTGACGCCAGTGCCACAGGCCCGGTGTGCCCGGCGGCCTGTTCCACCGCCATTCGGCCCAGGCCGGGATCGCCGCGCCGAACACCTCGATACGTCCCGACGCGTCGGTTCCGGCGGTCAACCCGTCCTGGACGCGCTCGCCGCCGAGGTCGATCCACGGTCCGAAGGTCTGATCGGCGTTCTGGTACCGGACGCTGACGCCCTGACCGGAGTTGCGGCTGAACACCGCGATCCGGCCCGCGCCGTCCACGGCCGTCACCGGAGCGCCCGCGTCGTGCTCGCGCACCACGGTGGATCCGGCGGGATTGCCCAGATCGCGCCAGTTGCCGAACGGCCCGTTGGGACGGTCCTGCCGCGCGTACATGATCCGGTAGCGGGGCCGGGTCAGCGCGGCGGTCCGCAGCACGCGCAGCCCGAACACCGCCAGACGGCCGTCCGGCAGGCGCGCGACGTCCAGGTCGGAGACGAAACCGGGATCCGGCATCGCCACGCCCGGACGCCAGCCGCCGCCCGCCCGGTCCTGCTCCCAGCGCATCACCCGGTCGCTGACCACCGCGAACGCCACCAGTCGTCCGTCGCCCTGCGGCTGCATCCAAGGGGTGGAGCCGGTGTAGCGGGGGTGGGTGCTCTGCGGCCAGCCGTTGCGGTCGCCGGAGTCCCCGGTTCGCAGGTCTCCGCATCCGCCGGGTTCGCGGCAGGGGAAAGCGCCCTTGTCGGCCCATCCGTAGGTACGGATGAACGACATCTTCTCCTGGAACGCGTCCGGGCCGAGGTTGGCGGGCCAGTGCCGGTTGTAGTAGCCCCGGTAGTACTCCGTCACCACCGGCCCGGACGCCTGCCTCTGGTAGCGGCGCGCGGCCTCTCGCGTCATCAGCGCCGTGGCGGTGTGGTCGGGATGGTCGATGCGGTGCTCGAAACCCTTCTGGTCGGTGCCACGCTCCGGGTCCGGATCGAGAGTCCGGATCACCGACGGATGGAACCGTCGCATCAGCTCGTCCAACTGCGCGATCAGTTCGGCCCGCGTGTAGGACGTCGGCTCGCCCACCGGGCTGCCGAGCGCCGGACGGGTCCGCAACCGCCCGACCCCGCCTTCCCACAACCCCAACAGCCGCCGCATCTCGCCGTCGGAGCCGCGCCAGTTACCGGTGTTGAGGAAAACCAACCGCACGTTCGGCCGCGTGGCCAGGGTGTCGGACTCGACCGGCCCTTCCGCGGTGGGCAGCACGCCACGCGTCCACACCGCGTTCGGGTCCCCGGTCGCCATCTGGGCGTAGGCGCGCCGCAGCCCGGCCTGCCGCGCGGCGATGTAGCCCGGATAGTCGGTGGGGACCTTGGAACCCCCTGGGGCGATGTTCTGCCCGTTGCCCTCCCCTGCGGTGACGTAGACCGTGGTCACCGGCGCACCTGACCGCACCGACTGGAGCAGGTCAGGGCTGATGAAGTACAGGTCGTCGTCCGGATGCGCGACGACCTGCATGAACGCGACCGAGGACGGCCCTGCGACCCGCGTCGTGCTGGTCGTGTGGCGAGCGGTCAGCTCCCGGACCACCACCGCGCCCAGCAGGAGCGGCAGGACGACGCCGACCACGGCCTGCGCCCGCGTCGGAAGGAGCGGCCTCATTCGCCCGATCCGACTTCGTACGGGCTCGGGACCGGGAAGTACGCCCGCAGGAACCGCTCGACCAGCTCGTGCTGCCGCTCCGCCGCCTCCGCGTCGAACTCGGTGTCGTTGACGCAGAAAGCCTCGTACGGCCGCTGCTCCAACGCCACGTCCAAACGCTCGGCGGCGTTCGGGGAGGCCAGGTTGATGTACCGGTACGCCATGTCGGCCTCGACCGCGCGGCCGGTGAAGAAGCTGTAGTAGTGGTACAGCGACGACGGGATCGCCACGTCGTCCGGGTGCCGGAACTGGTGGGCGGCGGTCGCGGCGCTCTCCTCGGCGAACTGGTGCTCGATCTCCGACAGCACGCTGCGCCGCAGCGCGTGCGGGGTGTGCTTGATCCGCGCCAGCGGCACCCCGCCGAAGGTCCGCTCGATCAGCCGCCGGGTGTTCTTGCCCGCCGCCGTCGCCGGCAGGTCGGCCGCCGACGGGTCCCGCAGGTCCACCCGTTTGCTGGACGGGAAGAACTTGCCGGTCCCGTTCGGGTGGAAGAACGAGGTCGGAACCAGCGGACGCCCGAGGAACACGTCGTCGTTGAAGTACAGGAAGTGCTCCGCCAGCCCCCGGATGTGGTGCAGCTGCGACTCGATCGCGTGGGAGTTGAACGTCGGCAGCAGACCGCGGTTGCCGAAGATCTCCCTGTGGTCCACCACCGTGATCTTCGGATGGTCGGTGTTCAGCCAGGACGGCACCTGCGCGTCGGTGACGATGTGGATGTGCCGCACCCACGGCGCGAACAGGGCGAGGCTGCGCAGCGAGTAGCGCAGCTCGTCGCGGCTGGTGTACCGGGACTCATTGGCCGCCTGCTCGTGCAGCGTCTCGCCGGTGACCCGCTCGTAGGCCGCGTCGCGCCGGGCCCGCCACGCCGGGTCGCCGCCGTCCACCCACGTGTAGACCACGTCGATGGGGAAGGTGACCTCGTCCACCACCGCCAGGAGGAAATCGGTCCGGGTGGGGTAGCGCGCCTCGGTGTCGTCCTTGTTCGCCATCGGGGTCAGGACGGGCGCGGCGACATAGGTGATCTCACCTTCGGAGGACAGCACGTCGGTGATGCGGTTGGAGCGCGGCGCCACCAGCCGCCCGTCCTGCGACTCCCAGAACTCCACCACGCAACCGTGCTCAGGCCCGAGGACCATCTGCCCGTCGGACGAACAGAAGTTCCGCGAGACGCGGAACGCCTTACGCGTGCCCAGCCGATCCCACGCCTCCCGCCCGCCGGCGGCCCGGCCGCCGTCCGGGTCGTTCACGGGACCGATCTGCGCGTGCACCCGCTCGGCAGCCGCGGCCAGCGCCTCCACGGCCTGCTTCCGGTGGACCATCGGCACGGCGACGCCCGAGGCCCGGAAGTCCACGGGCCGCAGGCAGAAGAACGGCACCGACGCCGCTGTCAGCGCCGAGCAGACGAACTCCAGCGTCTCCCGCCACGCCTGCAACGGAGACAGGTCGTCTCGCACCCCGGCCACCCGCAGGCGGCCGTTCACCGGAAGCAGCTCGTATCCGTCACTCAGGCGACGGTGACGGTGCAGGAACAGCGAGTTCGAGACCCTCAACCGCATGTCCGGTGAGAGCAGCGCCCCGAGCCGCTGCTTGGCCGAATTTCCGGGCCCTCGCGGCGAAGAACCCGGAGAGTTCGTCTCCGATGCGCTTCGCGCCGGACCGAGCCCCCCGCTCACGAACACGCGAAGCTCCCTTCCGGGAGGGCGTGCGAGGTCTCAAGGCAGCGCATCGACACCGCCGGTATCCGTACAGGTCGTCCTGGGCGAAGTCGTCCGGGACGGCGGTGTGCCGGCCTGGTGCGAGAGCGGACGGCGTGGTCGGCCGCCCAGGACTGCTGGGCCTCGCCGGTCCCCACCGTCGCGGCCGACATCTTGTAGAGGGGCATGCCCCTACTTGCCCGGTGGTCCGGACCGCGTTCGCACGCACCCCGCACCCGAAGCCGCAGGGTCGCCGCCGTACGCCTGGGCTTCCCCGAGATCGCCGTCCAGGCGAAAGTTAACAAATCGGATTATTAAGCGGTAAACGGTCATCAACGGGACGGCGGCGACGGGTTCCGGGAAACAAGCGGCTCGACGGTCACCCTGGCGTGGCCGCGCGGCAGGAAATGGTCGCCGTCCGGATTAGGCCGGGTCGTTGTCCGAGGTGAGGCTCTTGTGCGAAAGTTGGCACACCATTGACTTCATCTTCGTTATTCCTGCGCTTGACTGTCGTTCGTGGCCAATGGCCGGTCGCCGTCTTCTGCTGCCAGAATGCCGATTCGTGCGGGAAGCCGTGTAAACGGCTTGGGGAGGCTTTCTGGTGGTTGATATCGACGCGCTGATGAAGAAGTACTTCGTCCAGCCCGAAGACACCGTCCCCCCTTCGCGGCCGCTCCCCGCCACCTTCGCGGGATGCAAGGTCACGCCGCTGATCGACGGCACCACCTACTTCAACGACCTCAAGGCGCAGCTCGCCACCCTGGGCGTGGGGACACCGGCCGAGAACGCCGGCCAGTTCATCTACATCGCCGGCTGGGACCTCCACCTGATGGGCGGCCCGGTCCTTCCCGCGCCCGGCTCGTCGGGCACCCCCCTGCCGACGGTCGAGCTGGAGAAACCCTTCTCCCTGGACGGGCCGGCGGCACCGGCCACCATGGCCGACCTGCTCAAGGCCAAGGCGAGGGCCGGGGTCGACGTCCGGATCCTGGGCTGGGTCTCGTTCGCCATCATGGCCGACGACTTCGTCCAGACCAAGGCGGTGCAGCACGGGCTGGGCTGGATCCGCGACATCAACATCGCCACCCTGGCCGCCATCAAGGACCTGCGAGCCGAACCCACCCTCGCCGACAAGACGTGGGTGAACATCCTGACCCACACCGCGGGCGCCGCGCACACCAAGCTGGTGGTCGCCGGAAGCGGCGCCGGCGCCGTCGGCTACACGGGCGGGATCGACCTCGTGGGCGACCGCCACGGCTCCCAGCCGCACCCGGCCCGGCAGTGGCACGACGTGCAGGCGAAGGTCGAGGGCCCGGCGGTGCAGGCGATGCACGACTTCTTCCGCGACATGTGGAACGAGGTCAGGGGCAGGAAGGTGCGGCCCTTCCGCCTCGGAGCCACCAGTCTCGGCAGCCACACCCCCGGCTCCCCCGCCCTGGCCGCGCGCACCCTGCCGACCACGTCGCCGGGCAACCACCGCGTCCAGTCGCTGCGCACCCTGCCCCAGTTCAACTACACGAGCACCAACCGGCTGCCGGAGAACGACAAGATCTCCTTCGCACCGGCCGGCGTGTTCGAGATCAGCACCGCGTGGTTCAAGGCGATCAAGGCCGCCGACAACTACATCTACATCGAGGACCAGGCCTTCTGGTCGCTCGACCTGATGAAGGCGCTGCGGGCCGCCGTCCAGACCAAGCCCGCCCTCAAGGTAATACTGGTCGCCGGCGTCGCCGACCCGACCGATCCGGTCTATCCGCCGTACGGGATGGTCGCGCTGACCCAGGGGCTGCTGAAGGGGCTGACCACCGCGCAGCGCACCCAGGTGGCGATGTTCTCCCGGGACGTGGTGGTCCACACCAAGTCCACCATCGTCGACGACGTCTGGGCGCTCATCGGCTCGGCCAACTTCGCCCGGCGCAGCCTCTACACCGACATCGAGCACTCGGTGGCCCTCATCGGCGGGGACGACCCGGTGGTGAAGCAGTACCGGGTGCGGCTCTGGAGTGACGCCTTCCGCCTCGCCGCGGCGGACCAGCAGAAGATCGCCGACATCGACAAGGCGCTCAACGTCTGGAACATCTCCTGGGGCACCGGGGGCAGCGGCGTCCTCCTGCCGTCGAGCGTCGCCTCCGTGGAGCTGCCCCTGCTGGTGACGAAGCTCAACGACCAGGAGCAGGAGAGGTACGACCTGTTCGCGGACGTCGACTCGCAGACGGCGTGGGGAGCGTGCTCGGTATGACCATCTTCATCACCCTGAAGGACTACCTGGGCGACAAGTGGCCCCCCTTCCTGCCCCAGCCGCCCGATCCCGCCGTCCTCTCCCACATCTGGATCGAGCCGCCGCAGACGACGGTCCAGCCGGACAAGGTCAACCTGGTGAGCCGCCTGCTCCTGGAGCAGGATCTCGTCCTGGGGCTGCCCGGGTTCGACGCGGTGAGCGTGGTGCTGCAGCGCGACACCAGCGGCTCCGCCGACCCCCAGGGGCTGGGCCTGGCGCTCGACTTCTTCCCGCAGACGGTGCTGCGCGTGACCGACGCGCCCGTGGCGCTGCGGTTCGGCCCGACGCTGCTGCGCCCCATGCGCAAGGTGACCGGAGGCGGTGACGCCCGTTACGAGCCCGACCCCGGACGCCCGTTCGTCGAGTTCACGGTGCCGAAACTGAGCGGGACCGCCAGCAGGGACGGCATCCAGTCCGACGCGCCGTTCACCGCCGCGCTCCCCTACCCCGTGCAGATCGCCGGCACCGGAGTGGTGATCGACAACGCCACGGTCGGCTTCCATCAGGCGAACGGCAAGGCGTGCCTGGTGCTGCAGTGGAAGGAGGGCGCCCTCAGCAGGCTGCTCGGCCAGTTCGTCCCCAACCTGGGCGACCGCAGCCCGGCGGGCGAGCAGGACGTCACCCTGCGCCTGATCATCGGCGCGGACGGCCTCGAAGAGGCCCGCCTGGACTGGCAGGCGGCCTCCCCCGGCGCCACGTTCGCGCTCCCCGGGCTCAGCGTGAACGTCCCGGCGTCCAGCCGCTTCTCGCTGCTGCTGATGCGCCAGGGCGCGGGCCTCGGCCGCGCCGCCTTCGTCGTCACCCTGACCGGCGCCGACCCGGTGACGGCGGGCAGCACCTTCGCCTGGGGCCGCGACGGCGACCGCGAGCTGCACAACGACGAACCGCCCCAGCCGCCCGACAAGCCGCTGTTCGCCGTCACCCTCACACCGGCGGACGGCCCGCGCAGCCTGGTGCTGCTCGACGTCACGCTCGGCGCGCCCACGCTGCCCGGTTTCTTCCGCCAGCTCACCACGCCGGTCCCGCCCCTCGACCTCAACGATCCCGCCTCGCTGTGCAAGCCCGTGGTGTTCGACGCGGCCGACCTCGGAACGGGTTGGACGGCGCGGCTGAGCGTCAACCTCGACGCCGGCGGCGGGTTCACGCTGCCCTTCCTCAAGCAGGGCCAGGGCGGCGACTCGCAGTTCCTGCAGCTCTACACCACCACGCCGCTCACCGGGCTGCCGATCACGCTCCCGCAGGGCGAGGTGGGCTTCGACATCGGCGTGCGGGTGCGGGTCCTCAGCATCAGCTTCGACCTGCTGTGCCGGCTCACGTTCGACCTCGGCACCTTCGCGCTCAAGGTCGACCACGACCAGGGGATCGCGCTGCGCTCGACGCAGCCCGAACGGGAGTTCCCCGACCTGTTCGGGATGCGCTGGCGGTTCAGGGGCAAGGACCTCGGCGACAAGACCTTCCACTACTTCACCCTGGCCACCAAGGACTACCACTACCAGCTCCAGCAGCCCGACGGGGCGGTGCTGGAGCTGGACTTCACCCGCGCGAGCGAGGAGCCGATCACCTTCAGCGTCCGGGAGTTCGCCCTGACGCCCAAGGGCGTCAACCTCACCGCCACCGTCACCGACCGCCCGGCGCGGCTGAACGGGCTGCGCACGCGGTTCCGCTTCACCGACAGCGGCTTCTCGATCCGCGAGAACCGCATCGCCGACTTCACCCTCGCCGGCTCGGGCCCGCTGCCACCGGACCTGGTCGGCGACGCCACCGCCGACATCGCCCTGCAGTTCGCCCAGCGCGACGGCGGCAACCTGACCCTGGTGCAGGGCGCGGCGAACCTGCGCGGCGTCAAGCTGCTGGACTGCAAGGGCACGCGCTTCCAGTTCTCGGTGGACGCGCTCGGCCTGCGGTTCGTCGACGACGGCGCCTTCCACCTCTACTTCACCATCACCGGCTCCGCCCGGTTCGTCCCGGCTCCCGGCGACGACGCCGACGGGCCGCTGGCGCTGCTCGGCAAGGTCCGGATCGACCTGGTCCAGTGCCCGCTCACCGGCGACGCCAAGGTGATCGCCAAGCATGTGAAGTTCCTGGTCGAGCTGCCCAAGCCCGTCACGTTCAGCTTCCTCGGCTGCTTCGAGATGGAGCTGCGCGCGATCGGCTTCGTCCCGCAGTGCGAGTTCTTCGACGGGGACGGCGCCATGCAGGTGACCGGCCAGCTCACGTTCGCGCAGGGGCCGGGCGACACCCCCGACTCGCGGCCGGACTACCACGAGCTGTTCATCGGCCTGCCGCTGCCGGGCGAGTTCGTGCCGCGCATCCACTTCAGCCGGCTGCCGGTGAACCTGGCCATCGGCGCGGCCTTCCGGCTGAACGGCGTGGTCGACTTCGTGGACGAGCCCGACCAGACCGGGCTGGTCGGCGAGGGCGTGGTGCAGATCCAGGGGCTGCCGACCATCGCGGCCAGCTTCGGGTTCCTGCGGGTGCGCCGCGGGGCGGGCTCGCCGTGGCTGCGCGCCTGGTTCCTCTACCTGGAGATCCGCCAGGTCAGCTTCATGATCCCGGTCATCCAGATCTACCTGCGCGAGATCGGGATGGGGTTCGGCTACCGGTTCACCATCGCCGCCATCAAGGCCGCCGACGCCGAGAACGACGTCCGGAAGCTGCTGAAGACCCTCGAAGGCCTCTCCCGCACGCAGGGGGACCTGTCCAAGCGCGACCGGTGGGCGGTGGACCTGGAGGACGCCGGCGAGGACCCGCGCTGGACGATCGTGCTGCGCGCCATGATCTCGCAGACGTCCGCCTCGGTCTCGCCGCTGCGCTACGACGCGTTCGCCGAGGCCGACCTGGCCTGCGTCTTCCTCGTCGACGCGATCATCGCGTTCCGCAGCGACCTGACCTTCTTCATGGCGGTGCGCGGCTGGTTCAACACCAACTACGCCGACTACGTCACCGACAAGGACGGCGCGCGCGAGAACCCCATCCTCAGCGGCTTCGTCCTGCTGTCCCCGCGGCAGAAGCGGTTCCTCGCCCACGTCTCCAAGCCCGAGGGCGGCAAGCCGGGTGTCCACCCGCCGCTGCCCGACTTCGTCCGGGACGCGATCGGCAACAGCCGCTTCTCGGCGACCCTGCTGATCGAGCCCGGCCTGTTCCACTACGAGCTGGGCTGGCCGAACATGCTGCGCTGGCACACCACGCTCGGTCCGCTGGCCGTGGAGGTCGAGGGCGGGTTCATCTTCCGCGTCTCCACCACCGAGATGGTGCTCGGCACCAGCTTCCTGGCGCGCGGCCGGCTCGACCTCAGCGCCGGGGTGGACCTCGGGCTGGTCGGCATGCGGATCAGCGCCACCGCGCGGGTGGCGTTCGGGGCCCGCTACATCGGCGTGGTCGACTTCCGCGACCCGTTGAACGACTCGGCCGTCTACGGGGCGATCGGGCTGGAGGTGCAGGTCTCCTTCGCGATCGAGTTCTGGATCAAGATCCCGCTGGTGTTCACCACGATCCGGCTCTCGTTCAGCT
The DNA here is from genome assembly GCF_040675125.1 of Spirillospora sp. NPDC049652. NCBI lineage: Bacteria > Bacillati > Actinomycetota > Actinomycetes > Streptosporangiales > Thermomonosporaceae > Spirillospora > Spirillospora sp. NPDC049652. Next base: position 11,942 of record NZ_JBFAOF010000088.1, read on the forward strand.
TCAGCCTGGAGATCAGCTTCAGCGCCGGGCTGGAGATCGGCGTGAAGGGCCTCAGCATCCCCGGCGTGCGCGGCAGCGGCACCGTCGGCGTCTCCTGCTGCGGGCACAGCCTGCAGGCCAACGTCAAGATCGCCTTCGAGGAGGACAACGTCCAGGCGGCCCTGGACCGGACCAAGCAGTTCCTGTCGCTGGGGCTGGAGGCCACCGAGGTCGAGCCGGTGCCGGGCACCGGCGGCGCGATGGACGCCGCGCCGCGGTTCGCGTCCGCCCTGGGCGCGCGCCGTGCCGCCCTGCCGCCGCGCGCCCTGGCGGCCGTGATCGGCGAGCGGACGGCCGCACCGGCTCCCGACGTGTTCCACGTGCCCGGATACGTCCTGTTCGTGCTGCGCGACGCGCCGAGCTGGGACACCGACCAGCAGACCTACTTCGTGCTGCTGCCGCAGGCCGAGCGGCTGCACCGGGACGCGCAGGGACGGCTGGTCCTGGACGAGGAGGGCTTCCCGGTCGCCGAGCCCGAACCGGGTTTCCTGCCGCCACCGCCCGCCGACGGCACCACCGTCGGCAAGGACTTCTCCCTGCACGTTCCGAAGCCCGCCGCCGGCGAGAACTACACCCTGCGGCACTTCGAACCGCTGCCGACGCCGCAGTTCGTCGACGTGACCGCTGCGGTCACGGCCGGCAACCCGATCACCTGGGCGGTGAACTGGGCCGCACGGCTGTACACCGGCGGCTCGGCCGAGCGCCGCGTGGTGAACCCGACCACCGGCCAGGCGGGCGACCCCGCGCCCCTCCAGGACGGGCTCAGCCTGGCGCAGCACCTCGGCAACGCCTTCAAGCAGACCTACACCGGCGCGGGGGACACCGCGGTCGCGCACCCGGTCGGCGACCCCGGCGCGCTGCCCGGCTACCGTCCGCCGGTCAGCGACCCCCGCGTGCAGAACCCCTCCGACAGCTCCTTCGAGGCGGCCGTGCGCGGAGCCTACGAGCAGTTCGGCGGCTCGCCCTACCTCAAGCGCGACCCCCAGGAGCTCTACGAGCAGCTGCTGGAGGCCGCCTTCGACCCGCACACCACGGTCTACGCCGCCGACGGCACCGCCCAGGACGGCGCCGACCCCGGCACGGTCGGCGCGGTCCAGGCCGCCCAGCAGGCCCACCAGCTGCGCGGCGTGATCATCCACGACATCATCGCCGACCTGCGCGCTTTCCACGCCGAGGCCGACCCGGCCCGGCGCGCCGCGCTGACCGCGCGTTCGCTGGCGTTCCAGATGGGCCTGGTGTTCGCCGTGCGGTCCGCGAACAACCGCCGTCCCGCCTGGCTCGACCAGGTGGGCACCGGCCTGGACGCACAGCCGTCCATCAGCCAGCGCGAGCGGCCCGACGCCACCGCACCCGGCGCCACCGGCCAGGACGTGCGGACCTTCAACGTCGCCCAGGCCCAGTTCGACCTGTTCCCGCCCGAGTTCCAGCAGGTGCGCCAGTACAGCGACGCGAGCACCATCGCGCTCTCCTGGGAGCTGAGCTGGCAGCGCACGGCGACGCCGGGGGTCAGCCGGGCCCAGAACGACCCCGACCACCACCTGGCCCACTACCTGGTGCGCCGACGCGCCCTGGACGGGGACGAGGCCGACCGCACCACCACGGTCAAACCGGTCAAGGTGCTGCACCGCCATACGACCGACGTCGCCGCGGGGGCCGGGACCACGCCGACCGACACCCTGTCGCTCCTCCAGCCGCGCTTCCAGGTCGTCGACCACTTCCCCGACACCGCCGCCGACCGAGCCGCGCTCCCGCGCGAGGGACGCGGCTACGTCTACACCATCACCCCGGTCGACTTCGCCGGCCACGCCGGGCGCCCGCTGACCCTGGTCGCGACGCGCTACCCGACCACGCCGCCGGCGGTGCCGGTGGACGGCGACCTCACCGTCTCCTACAGCATCGCCCCGTCCGACCTGCCCCCGGGCGGCGCCACGACCCCGCGGGTGATGGAGCCGCGGCAGGTCTACGTCGAGTGGAGCGAGGCGTCCCGCCAGGACGGCCCGGCGGTGCCCATCCGCACCTACCGGCTGGTCTTCCGCCGCGAGAGCACCGTGCCGATCGGCTCCTACGGCCTGGACAGCACGACCCAGCGCGGCCGCACCGCCGGGCTGCCGACCTCCAACGCCCGGCCGCTGCCCACCGACATCAAGATCGACCTGGAGCACGTCTTCGGCCCGCCCGGTGCGCGCGCGGCGGTGGTCCCGGTCGCCGCGCTGCGGGACGCGGGCGTGCTGCCCGACGGTCCCTGGCGTCCCGAAGCGTGGCGGGTGTTCTTCCAGACGGTCTCCGACCGGGACGTCCCGTCGGCGCTGGCGCCGGTGCAGCTGCGGCTCGCCGCCGAAGCGGTCGCC